>JABWCR010000002.1 GCA_013359125.1 Armatimonadota bacterium
GCTTGGGTTCTGTCCGTATAGCCCGAATCGGTCTCATGCGCAAGGTTTAGCCCCCCTTCTGTATCTTCCCCCCAAAATCTTCGATTTTAGGGGGAAGAGCGATCTAATCCTTCCGCATCTGCGGGCGCGGAGGGTCTACCATCATGCGCGAACGGGAATCTTCGAAAATGTAGCACAAAATTGAGTACGAATCGAACCCTGTACAGGCGAACGGGGCCGGCGTGGACGCCAGCGGTACTTGGGGAGGCCGGCGTGGACGCCGGCGGTACTTGGGGGGGCCGGCAAGCCGGCGGTACTTGGGGGGGCCGGCGGGGACGCCGGCGGTACTTGGGGAGGCCGGCGGGGACGCCGGCGGTACTTTTCGAGACGGAGCCAGGCGGGGACGCCGGCGGTACTTGGGGAGGCCGGCGGGGAGGCCAGGCGGGGACGCCGGCGGTACTTTTCGAGACGGGGCCGGCGGGGACGCCGGCGGTACTTTTCGAGACGGGGCTGGCGGGGACGCCGGCGGTACTTTTCGAGACGGGGCTGGCGGGGACGCCGGCGGTACTTGGGGAGGCCGGCGGGGACGCCGGCGGTACTTTTCGAGACGGGGCCAGGCGGGAGGTTCCAACGGTGCACTTTCGCGCAAAGGGCGCAAAGAGCATAGGACGACCGGCTAACAGGGCGAACGAAATAGCGATGGATAAGGCGCGGTTGGGGATTGTCGGGTCGGGGTTTGTGGCGAGCATTCATGCAGAGAGCATCCGAAAGCACGCGCCAGAGATCGAGATCGTCGCGGTCGCCTCGCCGACCAAGGCCGAGCGGTTTGCAAAAGAGCACAGCATCCCCCATGCCTTTACCGATTATCGCAGTCTGATCGAACTGCCGCAGGTCGAGATCGTGCTCTTGGCTGTGCCCAACGATCTGCATTGCCAGATGGCCGTCGATGCGTTCGCTGCGGGCAAGCACGTCGTATGCGAGAAGCCGCTGGCGCTGAACCTGTCGCAGGCCGATCAGATGATCGAAGCCGGGAAGAATGCGAAGAAACACCTTTTCTATGCCGAGGAACTCCTGTTCGCGCCCAAGTACGTCCGTGCAAAGCAGCTGGCCGATTCGGGGGCGTTGGGGGACGTCTTTTTGGTCAAGCAGTGGGAGGAGCACGATGGCCCGCACGAGCCTTGGTTTTGGGACGTCTCGCGTTCGGGCGGAGGGGTTTTGATGGACATGGGCTGCCATTCGATCGAATATGGCCGGTGGGCGTTGGGGCGGCCAAGGGTCAAATCGGTCAGCGCAACGCTGGGTATTTATGTCCATCGAGAAAAGACTCGGGGCGACGACCATTCGATCGTGGTCATCGAGTATGAGAACGGCGCGGTGTCGGTGGCCGAAAACAGTTGGGCGAAACCGGGCGGCGTGGACGACCGGGTCGAGATTTATGGCTCGAAAGGCAACTTGCGAGCCGATCTGTTGCGAGGCAGTTCGATCTTGACCTTTAGCGAGGTTGGGTACGACTATGCGGTCGAGAAGGCTGGACGGACGCAAGGCTGGACGTTCGCTATCTATGAGGAGGCCTGGAACTACGGTTTTCCTCAGGAGATGAGCCACTTTGCGAGGTGCGTCCGGGGTCTGGAAGAGCCGATCGTTACCGGCGAAGATGGCCGCGAGGTGTTGAAGATCATTGTGGCGGCGTATCAGTCGGCACGAGAGGGCCGACGAATCGAATGGCCTTACGATCCGCCGGCCTTTGAACGGCCCATAGATCTGTGGCTTGGCTAAGGCTACTTGTTGATGCAGTAGCCGACTGCCAACGGACCGCCGACCAGGCTCACCGCGGGCGAGTTGAAGCCTTGCCAACTCCAGAAGTTATTTTGCCAACGCTTTTTGCGCTTTAGGAACCCGCATTTACTGCCGCTCTTGATGAAGCAGCAGGTTTCTGCGAAAACATAGAAGTGTCCGCCGAGGCTGCCCAAGTCTTGATAGGTCGTGTCCCAGGTCGCTCTGGCGCAGCAAGCGGCAAAGGTCGTGCAGCCGCAGGTCGCGCCGGGGACAATCTCTAAAGCCGCTGTGCTTTCGACGCGATTTTTGAGGATGTCTACGTTGCCGCCCGCGCCCGCGCTGATCGAACAGACGAAGGCGAAGGCCACCGCGACCGAGATGCTGGCCGAAACATGGCTATCGGCCCGCAACGTGGCCGAAACGCGCAGGTTCGGCGAACTCTGATAAGCCAAGATCAGGCTTGGCGAGAGATTGGCGTTCAGGTTGATGATGACTTGGATCGGAACGATCCCCACCATGAATTTGTACTTGAACTGTTTTGCCCAGTTCAAGTTGCTGAAGGGAATGGTGTGGGATCCGGCGCCCGATGCTGAGTAGGTTACAGGGCTGAACAGGTTGAAGCCAAGCGCTTTGCCCGTTAACGTCGCATTGATGCCGCTTCCGTTCCATACGGCGTTGCCTTGGATGTCGAGCGCGCTGAACTGTTGGTTCAGCACATAGCCGTCAACCTTGACGGCCGCATTGAGGTTGATTTCGCTGCCGAACGGTCCGCATCTGAATATCCAGTTGAAGGCTCCCCTTGGATCGAAGGCCAAGAGGCTGGGAATTCCGAACATGCGGCTGGGCGTGGCAAACCCGCCTTGCAGACTGCGCGCGCCCGCCATGATGCCCGCGTCATCGTCCCACGGTGTTTCCCACAGGTTCGGGCCGGCGTATTCTCTCGGCTCGCCGCCCGCCAGTGGCAAGGCGCTCAGTTCGGCCTGTTGCTTTTCGAGAATCTCCTGTACAGTGGGCCCTTCAAATCGCTTGACGGGAGGCGCCATTTCGGGTTCGAACGCGCTGCAGATGTCGCCGAAGGCAGTCAGAACGATGGCGAGGTCCACATCGTCCACGATTCGGTCAAAGTTAATGTCGCCGAACAGCCAACCGACGTCGAACTGGTTTTGTCCGAACTGTTCGAGCAAAAGAGCGAGATCGAGGTCGTCAACGATGTTATCGCCGTTTATGTTGCCAAATGGAGAGCAGCAGATCTTGGCGACGAAGATGTCGGTCGAATCGTTCCAGTCGCCTTCCACTAAGTTGACAGCATCGGACTGGAAGGCGACGAAGCCGCCGTTGCGAGAGATGCTGGGCATATCGGACTGGCCTTCGCCCGTGTGGCCTTGGGCGTTTGCCGAGGCCAGGAAGATGTTGCCGGTGTTCCGATCTTTGACAAAGACCTGGATAGAGCCTCCTGCAAAAAGACCGTGCACCCAGTTGTCGGCGTTGGCGGAGAAGGCGACATAGCGCCCGTTGTTGCTGATGGAGGGGTTGCCGCTCTCGCCGGTCGGTACCCTCGTGCCATCAATGTTGACCACAGGGCCGATAGAAGGCTTGGCTCCGAGCTGGTTAATGGAGATCAGCGTCGTTGTGTTAAGCGTTCGATCGCGAACGAAGATATCCTGAATGTTGTCGTTATCGTTGACGGTCAAGTTCGAGGCTTCGCTCTCGAACGCCACATAGCGCCCGTCTCCGCTGATCGATGGGTTGTAACTGTGGAGGTTGGCAATTCCGCCGCCGTTCGTCCGAGAAGCGAGGGTAACGGTGCCGCCGCCGCCGTGCACGTAGACATAGATGTCCGTCATGTTGTTGTTGTCGTCGACCGCTATGGGCGCATCGGAGGCGAATGCAATGGTGTTGCCGTCGTTCGAGGCGCTGGGCGAGAAAGAATCGCCTACTCTGGGAGCAGCCCGAGAGCTGATCATCTCGATGACGTTTGCCGTTCGGTTGAATCGAAAGATGTCGGAGAAAGCGTTCGTATCGCCGGCGGTTAGGTTGCTGGCGGCGGATGCAAAGGCAACGAACTGTGAGTTTCCGCTCATCGACGGGTTGGAGGAGTCGCCGTTGCCTTGTACTCCGCCCGATGTGCGAGAGCACCATTGGACTTGGCCAGAGACGCGATCCTTTATGAAGACGTCAGTGGCATTGTTGGTGTCTCCGAAGGTGGTTAGATTGGTAGCGCTGGACGTAAAAGCGATGTATCGTCCTGCGTCGTCGATCGAAGGCTCGAAAGAGTGGCCGTTGCCGACGACCCCTGCCTGGCTTTTGGATACGAGTTCGAGGCCGAATGGACCACGGATGTAGACATCGGCAAATTGGTTGGTGTCCTCGGGCAGCAGTTGGTCGTAGCTGACAAAGGCCACGACGGCGCCGTCCAGGTTGGCCGATGGCTGGGTGGAACCGACAGTTCCTTGGTTGCGCGGGCGCACCGTAACGGAGAAGGTCTGCGGTCTGCGCTCGTTCGATTCGTCTCGAAGAAAAAGGTCGGCGACGTTATTGGTATCGCCTGCCACAAGGTTGTTGGCAAGGCTGGAGAAGGCCGTATATCGGCCGTCTTCAGAGATGCCAATGAGCTCCTGTCCAGGCATTTGAGAAGAGTCGTTGTTGGCTAGGGCGCCTGCGCTCGAGCGGCTGACGACGCGAGTTGCATCCGGATTCTCGTCGCCCATGAGGTCGGTACGGAAGATGTCGCGCTTGCCGTTGAGGTCGTTTGCGATGAGGTCGCTGGCGGTTGAGGCAAAGGAGACGAACCGACCGTCGCCGCTGATGGTTCCATATTGACTGACATTGTTGCCGGCGACGCCCGAAGTGTTGCCGGAAACAAGGCGAGTCATGTTGGCCAACCGGTCTCGCACGTAGACATCGCTATGGCCGTTGCCGTCGTTCTGACTCATTTGGGCGACGGTGTCAAAGACGATCATGCGGGCATCGCGCGACATGGCGCGCCGGAACATGCGGCAGGGTTGGACTGCATTGGTTCCGACCCACGATTTGGAAACATGGGTCGTCAGAAAGCCCGGAGAACTGAAGTTGCTATCTTCGTCGCTGTCTCGGTCGATGATAAAGACGTCTGCAGACCCGTCGGCCGCCGCAGGATCGAAGTTGTTCGCAAAGGAGACGAAGGCGATGTAGCGGCCGTCGGAGGAGATGCTGGGGTAGGCGCCCATCGTGCCGTCGCCGTTGGGCGCGTCGCCGGGCATTCCAAAGGTGCCCACAGAGACTTTGGAGACGGATACGATCGATCCGTTAGCGATCATCTGGGTGACGAAGACGTCTCGGAAGCCGTCGCCGTCTCCAGGGATCATATTCTCTGCTTCGGTAACGAAAGAGACATAGATGAACTGGTCGGTTACCGCGATGTCGGGCATACGAGACAGACCGTTGGGAACGCCGCCGGTCATGGGTTTGGAGACGGTGAAGGTTTGTGCGGTTTGTCGGTCTCTTAGGAAGACGCCCTCAAACGGCCAGGTGCTGCTGTTGTTGATGTTCGCGGCTTTAGAGGTGAATGCGACGAATCGCCCGTCGGGGCTGATGACGACGCCGCCCTCTCCCGAGGCATCTATGCCAGCGATGCCGCTTGTGCCGACAGAGATCAGTTCGTACTGGTCGGTCTGCCGATCGTAAACATAGACGTCCATGTGGGAGTTTGTGTCGTTCGGTAGGAGATTGTTGGCCATTGTCGCAAAGGCGACGTAACGACCGTCCTCGCTGACGCTTGGGAAGATGCTGTCCTGGTTGGCGATCGGTCGGTTGGCATAAGACAACAGATCGACCGTTCGGCATTGTGAGAAGAGGATTGTCGGAAGCAAGACGGCAAGTGCAACGGATAGCAATTTCATGCGCCCTCCCATGGGCTGTCCTTGTCAGTTTCTTAACTGAATTATAACCTGAAAAATGCTCGATCAACGGATTTGTTCCACGGATTTGCGAATTGAAACGGAATCTGTACTTAAGCGTCGATTCAAGGCAAAGCGGGCGCATGCCGATAGTTGTAACAGGCGCGATGGTTTACGCCTAGCCGGTGCGTGTGCTATTCTTAAGGGGTTGGCGCAAGGAAAGCGCACAAATACTTTCAGGCGGTGAGACTGTGAGAAACTTTATCGGATTGCTATCTTTGACGGCATTAGTCGGTTTGGTCGGATGCGGAGGCGGAGGCGGGACGACGCCGCCCGCTACTACGACGGTTAACTTCAGCATAACATGGCCAGAACGGAGCCGTGCGATAACGGGCTTGTCGTCGGCGCTGTCGGCTCGATTTGTGCTGGCAGGCGCCAAGCCGGACGGCACAGACCTTTCGTTCATCGTCAATCGAGATACGAGCAATTTGGCCGAACACACGGTCGCTTACACGACTCCCGATCAGGCACGAGTGGGCACGTGGAACATGACCGTTACGTTTTTCTCTCAGGCGACCGGCGGCGGCAACGAAGTCGGCACAGCGGCTGCGCAGGCGACGATTGCCTCTGACGGTTCGGGCGTGCCGAACGTCGCCGCGACCGGAAGGATCGCTTCGGTAAGCGTCGTTGCCGACCAGATGATCGATGTGGGCCAGCAGATCAGCCCGCTGGTGTCTTGTCGGGATTCGGGCAACAACGTGGTGGCCGTTAGCGAAGGATCGATTTTTTACAGCGAGGCGGGCGGATTTGACAATGTGGATATCGTTCAAGGACAGGTGCGAGGCACGAACGCCGGCATGACGATGATCAACGCGCGAGTGGACGGAATCACAAGTCCTAACGCGCCATTGCACGTGTTCAGGCCGTTGCCCAACGCCTACTCGCTGACCGATTTGGGCGCGTTCGAAACCGTCTCAGCGGCGCACGATGTCAATTCGTCCGGAGTGGTCGTCGGCGAATCGAACGTCGGTCCGTTTCCGAAGGCCTTTCGTCACGATGGGACGATGACGGATTTGGGCACGCTGGGCGGCGACTTTAGCCGCGCGTTTGGCATCAATGACAATGGAGTTATCACAGGCACAGCAGCGGACGTTGGCATTGAGGCAAAGGCGTTTCGCTACCAGAACAACACGATGACCAATTTGGGCACGCTGGGCGGCACCAACTCGTCTGGGTTCGACATCAACGCCTCGGGGCAGATAGTCGGCGATGCCGAGCGCGCGACCGGATTTCGATTCGCCGCAATGTGGATCAATGGCGCCATAACCGACTTAGACGCTTTGCCCGGCGACACGAAGAGCGAGGCGCGGGCGATCAATGATGGCGGGCAGGTGGTTGGAAGTTCTACGAATCCGGCCAACGTTCAACGCGCCTATTTATGGACTCCCAGCACGCCGAACGGGACGACGGGGACGATGACGAATCTAGGCGCGTTGGGCGGGATCGCCTCCTCTGCGCGCGGCATTAACAATGTCGGACAGGTGGTCGGTCAGGCGCAGAACGCGGACGGCCAGTTTCGCGCCTTTCTCTGGTCAAGCGGAACTATGCACAACCTTGGCGCTTTGGGAACCGGCACGTTTAGCGTCGCCAACAGTCTCAACAGCAAAGGCGAGATCGTCGGTTCTTCCACGACCGTCGGCCCCGATCAACTGCGGGCCTTTGTTGGCAATCGCAAGGTTGGCATTGTGAATCTGAACAATCTGGTCATCAATCTGGGCGGCTGGACGCTTCAACAGGCGACGGCGATCAACGAGAACGGTCAGATTGTGGGCGTCGGCTCTGTGGGCGGCGTTACGAAGGCCTATCTGTTGACGCCAGTGCCGTAGGATTGGGACGGGAGGCGCGTATAGCGCCTCCCATTGTTTTTAGACAGGTTTGGTCGCCCGCACGAAGGCGCTAACGATCTTGCCGTCGATCTGGGCGGCTTCCTCTGGCGAGAGTTTGGACTGGATCAGCTCTTCCAAGCCGCACGACCCTGCATCTTCGATCGTGTACCGTTTGACAGGCACGATCTCGACATTGGCAAAGCCGACTTTCTCAAGCAGCTGCTTGAAGGTTGGGATGGGGAGAGCCCCGGCAACGCAGCCGATGTAGGCCAATAGGTCTTGGCTGACTGCTTGGGGAAGTTCGCCGTCCAACACGATGTCGGACACGGCGAAGCGACCGCCGGGCTTGAGCACGCGGAAGGCCTCTCGAAGCGCCAGTTCCTTGTCGACCGACAGGTTGATCACGCAGTTAGAGATCACCACGTCGACTGTGTCGTCGCGCAGAGGAACTTCCTCGATGCGTCCCTTGAGGAACTTCACATTGTCAAGGCCGGCCTCTTGTCGATTTCGCTCGGCCAGTTCCAGCATCTCGTCGGTCATGTCGAGGCCGTAAGCATAGCCGGTCGGGCCGACTCGCTTGGCCGATAGAAGCACGTCTATGCCGCCGCCACTGCCCAGGTCGAGCACGGTCTCGCCGGGCTTCAGTTCGGCCAGGGCGGTCGGGTTGCCACAACCCAGCGAGGCCAAGGCCGCGCCTACGGGCAGTTCGCCGCGCTGTGCTTCGTCATAGAGCGCGATGTCGGACACGGTCTCGCCCGTGCCGCAACAGGCGCGCCCGCCTTCGGCGGCGCGTTTTGCCTGGGCGCCGTACTCTTTTTGGATCGCTTCTACCAACTGGTCTGCATTCACTTGCATTCTCCTTCGTTGCATTCAACGAGTTTAAGGGCTGCCGACAGCTCGGCTATCGCGTCTCGGTTTAAGCAGTAGATTGATCGGCGTCCCTCTTTGCGGACGGTAACCAGGCCAGCGTTCTTCAGTTCCTTAAGGTGAAAGCTGACCTTGGACGGGATCTGCTCGGTTCCATACAGGAAGCAACAGATGTCGGTAACCGATGTCCCGTCCTCGATTTCAAGGTCGCAACATCCCAGGCAGCCAATGATCTTGAGGCGCGTCGGATCGCCTAAGGCTTTGAACCGTTCGGCCAGTCTGTTTTCGTCCATGGGGCTATTATACCACACAATTCGAGAATTGTCGAAATGTCAAGCCTCCGACAGGATTGGAGGATGTGTAGGTCGAAATTGGCGAAATGATTGTCAAGCGTCAACCGGGCAGCGCCGAGCCCAGACAAGTCCGAATTGCTTTTGGAGACGATCCAAAGACAAAGATGAGCATTGTCTGGCAGACCGTAGACGATACGGAAACGCATCTCGTGCTGTATGGGACGACGCGGCGCTTGGGCAATCGGGCGTTTGGTCGCCGGGTGCGGTACGCGCAGGAGACGGGCGTTATCCATGAAGTTCGGCTGATCGGCTTGAAGCCCGGAACGACCTACTACTATCAGGTTGGCGATCGGATCGGCGGAATGAGCCAGACGTTCTCTTTTCGCACAGCGCCGGATCGGACGGATCGGTTTACTTTTACGGCGTTTGGCGACCATGGAATCAAGGCGGAATCTCGACGCAATGTAGAGAACGTGATTCGAGAGGCGCCTGCGTTTCATCTGATGTTGGGCGATCTATCGTATGCGAACGGCAATCAGCCGATATGGGATCGCTATTACGAGATGCTTGAGCCGATGGCGGCCAACATCCCAGTGATGGTCGCTTTGGGCAATCATGAGAACGAGCGCATCGGCGAGGAGCGGATCGGCTATGTCGCCAGTTTGGCGCGTTTGGCCATGCCGGGAGACGAGACGCGGTATGCGTTCGACTATGGGACGGCGCGATTTGTGGCGTTCAATTCGGACGATTATCGCAACGAGGAGCAGCTAAAGTGGTTGGACGAGACGTTGGATAGGGCAAAGCGCGATCGGAGAGTCCGTTGGATCATTGTGTTCGATCATCATCCGCCGTATGGATCGACAGAGCGGCGAGGCAACAACGCCGGTTTGATCGAGCGGGTCGTGCCGTTGATCGACAAGCATCGAGTCGACCTGTTCTTAAGCGGGCACGATCATGTTTACGAACGAATGTACCCGCTAAGAGGGGGCGAGATAACGCAGAAGGGTCCGGAGCGGTTTCGGTCCGGGAATGGCACGGTCTACGTTATTCAGGGCGGCGGCGGACAATCGCTTTACAACTTTGTGCCCGAACAGCCGGCCGTTTCCGCAGTTCGCCACAGGGGATACGGCTATCTAAGGTGCGAGGTAACGCCGAGCCGGATCAGTGTGGAAGCGAAAGGACTGGCGGGCGAGCCGATCGACCGGTTCTTCATCGATCGTTAGCGGGGTATTCTACATTCTATGGCACGAGAGATTGCAACGTTTGCGGCGGGTTGTTTTTGGGGAGTCGAGCACGCTTTCCGACAGATCGAGGGCGTGGTCGATGCGGCGTGCGGCTATACGGGCGGGCATACGGACAATCCAAGCTACAGAGAGGTTTGTAGCGGCGCCACCGGACATGCCGAGGCTGTAAAAGTCGAGTTTGATCCAGAAGTTGTGAGCTATGACGATCTTCTGAACGCTTTTTGGCAGATTCACGATCCGACGCAAGTCAACAGGCAAGGCGCAGACGTCGGCACGCAGTATCGAAGCGCGATTTTCTATCACAGCGATCAGCAGAGAGGATTGGCGGAAGCGTCGAAAGAACGCTGGGCAGAGAAGTTCTCTCGCCCGATCGTTACGCAAATTGTGGAAGCGAGCGAGTTTTGGCCCGCCGAAGAGTATCACCAGCGCTATTTTGAGAAAAACGGCGTTACGGGCTGCCACGTTCAACTGTGAATTCCGAGATCGAGCAACGGATCGCCTCGCTACAGGCGATTGCGGACGATGTTAAGATGGAGTTTGGCGACTTGTCGGACCAGCAGCTGAATTGGAAGCGCGACCCAGAGGCCTGGTCGATCAATCAATGTTTCAATCACTTGAACAAGGTCTCGGCGCTGGTTTGTCCCATGTTAAGCGAAGCGGCGGAGACGGGGCGTCGAGAGGGCAAGCTGAGCGACAAGCCAACGAAACTGGGCTTCAGCGACTGGCTATTCGCTCGCATTACCAGCCCCAAGCCAATCTTCAAGGTCTCCGTGCCCAAACTCTATATACCGGACGAAGGCGAACTGCCCAATCAGGTTGAGAGGTTCCTACAGCTTCAGACATTGATCGTCGAGACGGCGAAAGGAGCGGACGGCGTTGATTTGAACAGGATCAACTGTCCATCGCCTGTGTCCAAACTTGTCAAGATTAAATTGGGCGCCTGGTTTCTTTCGATCATTGGGCACGAGCAGTATCACATCCAGCAGGCCAGGGAGATTCTCAAGTTGTCCGACTTCCCGAGCGCTTAGGGCTTTCGTGCAACGTAGAAGACTCGGTCCGATCGTTTGTTCGGTCGTCTGAGCGAGTAGGCGTCGTAACTGGCGATCTCGTGGAAACCAGCGTCGTTTAGGAATCGGTTGATTTCATCGTCAGAGTAGGCGCGCTGGATGTGGGTTTCCTCAAAGTCGACGTCCTCGTTTCGCTCGTTCTTCACGGTGAATTTCATCTGAATACGGCAAAGGCGCGTTTTACGGTCGTAGGCGCTTCTCCAGTCGTATCGGACCTTGGCCTCCTTGCGGCGATATCGCTGGTCGAACATCTTTCGCGCAAAGGCCAGTTCTGTGTTCAGGTCAAAGATAAAGAGACCGTTGCTCGAGAGGTGTTGGGCGACTCTTGCAAAGCATTGTGCCATGCGGTCCGGCTCAGTGATGTTGTTCAGGCTATCGAACACGCTGAATACCAGGTCGAACTTAGCGTCGAGGCACAGTTCGGCAGCGTCTTGAGCATAGTAGTCGATCGCCAGCCCGCCGGCTCTGGCTTTGTTCTTGGCGATCTCGATCATCTCAGAGGAGATGTCCACGCCCGTAACATCGTATTCGTTAAGGCAGAAATACTCGGTCAGATTCCCGGTGCCACAACCAAGCTCCAGCACTCGTTCGGGCGCTGCGTCGTGGCAATCGAGCAGGGTAACCAGGTAGGTATACCACCACAGGTAGGGAATGCCGTCCATCAGTTGGTCGTAGTAGGGCGCGATGGCTTTAAAGGGCGCGTCGTCCATTATTCTGACGTTTCGAGGGTTTTCAGTTCTGCGATCAGGTCTGGGAGCTGGTCGGCGTTCTCTTCTTGACAGATGAGAGAGATCGGGCCGGCGTAGCCGCGTTCGCGCAGTCGCCGCGCCGTTTCGATAGTATCGCGAGATTCAAGGCCAAGGCGCACGTGGAACAGGCGTTCGAAGCTTCGGTCCCAGTCGATCGCATCGGCAAAGGCGATGCCGAGGAGCTGGGGGTTGGCCGGATCGATAAGGCTCAGGAGTTCGTCGCAGTTGGACGGATCGACCTCTATGGCGATTCTTACGCCAGTCGCTTTGGACGCGGCATAGAGCGATCGCAGGCACTCTTTGTAATCAACAAGCGAAATCTGGCTCCCAGGACCTACGATGCGCGCTACAGAGAAGGGCGCCAGGCTGTAAATCTCAATTCTTCGAGCAGCGTCGTTTGCGCGCTGGGTGCGAATGGCTTCGTCGGCGATGTCGAAATCCTGAGTTACTTCCATCGCGCTCATGTGCAGTTCGTTGCGGAAGAGCGCCATGCGAAGCGCCTCGATTTCATCGTGAGACGATGTTCGGAGGTAGGCGTCGCTCATTTCGAGGCCTTGCGCGCCGATCTCTCGCAAATGTTCGACGAGGCGATCAAGGTTGAATTCTCCTCGGTGGATGCGATTGCCAAAGCAGTGGGCGGAGGTCAGGATTTCGCTGCGCAGTATTCTCGGCGTCGCGGGCTCGGTTACCGACTTAAAGGCGTTTTCGAGCCGTTCGGCGAAGCCTCCAAAGCCTGCCCGCGCGAGAGAACGGAAGCCTTGGGTCAGGAACTGGCGCCTGCTGGTCGGATCGTGCTTAGAACTCATTCAGGTCAGTCGATAGATTCTTGATAGGATTTCCAGTAGGTTAGCACACGCGCGCCTTGGCCCGGTTCGGTCTCGATGTCTAGAACGCCGCCGGACTGAAGCAGGATGCCTTCGCAGGTGGAGAGACCCAGCCCTGTGCCAATGCCCGGTTCTTTGGTGGTGAAAAACGGCTCGGTCGCGCGGCGCAGGTTGTCTTGCGACATGCCAGGGCCATTGTCGCTAAAGGTCAAGAGCGCATACGAGCCGGGCCTCAGTTCGTGAAACCCTATCAGCGTGGTCGATGCTACTTCGAACGGCTTGGTCTCAATGGTTACTCGTCCGCCATTGGGCATAGCGTCGCGGGAATTAGAGGCGAGGTTGAGCAGCACCTGTTGAATTTGCGATTCGTCGGCTCGGATGTTCTGTAAGGACGGGTGCAGGTTGGTATCCAGTTCGATATTCTTTCCCAGCGCGCCTCGAAGGAGCGGCTCGGCTCGTCGAATAGTCTCGTTGAGGTCGATCGATTCGTAGCGAATGGGTTGACGCCTAGCATAGGCGAGCATCTGCTTGATCAAGGCTGTCGCACGGTCGGAAGCGGTGAGAACGTTTTCGAGATAGGCGCGCGCGTCGGCCTCCTTGGGCAGTTTTTCGAGCGCCATTTCGACATATCCGATCACTGCGGTGAGGAGGTTGTTGAAGTCGTGTGCGACTCCGCCCGCCAATCGACCCAGGCTTTCCAATCGCTGAATGTCGGCGGTGCGGGATTGCAATAGAGTCTGTTCGGTTACATCCTCGGCAATGCCCGCCCGCCGGTATTGTTTTCCGTCGGCGTCAAATACAGGCGCGCTTCGGGCCGAAATCCAGCGGATATCGCCGTCCGGTCTCCGAATGCGGTACCGAGCCGAAGTGGGCACGCCCTCTCCGTGTTTCTTTCTGACTTGATCCAGGTAGCGGCGATCTTCAGGCAGGATTGCATCGATGAACGAGTCGGGTTCTTTATACAGGCTTTCTCTCGATCGGCCCCAAATCTTCTCGTAGGCCCGGTTGATGAAGAGCACCTCGTTCGTCTCAAAGTCTCGCAGCCACACCATGATAGGGAGGTTCTCGGCGATTTCAAGCATGATCTCTGCGGCTATTCGGCCAGGGTCTTTGGGCAGGAAGACTCGCGCGACCTTGATCTCGTCGTTCTCAAAGACGATTGAACGCTGCTGATCGTGCGGGACGTTTATGCTTCGATAGGCGGCGTTGGCATAGAGTTCCTCGCCGTTGGAAGCAAGAATGAGTATTGGGCTATCGTTGGCGTCGGCCAAGGCTACAAGCGGGGCATACCGGTCTAACATAGAGGAGAAGGGCGAGTCGGCTGTCGCCATCATAGCCATTATACCTATGCAAGGAGCGACCATGCGAGCGTCGAAATTGAACTGAGATGCGGATTCTGATCACCAACGACGACGGCATTCAATCGCCGGGTATTTTTTGCTTGCAGCAGGCTCTTCGGCAGGTCGGCGAGGTTACGGTCGTGGCTCCAGACAGACCCCGGAGCGCTAGCGGTCATTCGATAACGCTTCACAAACCGTTGAGGGCGACTCGATACCAGTTTAGCGACGGCAGCTGGGGCTATGCGACCAATGGCACGCCGACCGATTGCGTTACGCTCGGATTGGACGTTCTGTGTCGCGAAGGCGTGGATTTAGTCGTGTCGGGCATCAACGATGGGGCGAACTTGGGGTGGGACTTGACTTATTCGGGAACGGTGTCGGCAGCGATCGAAGGCGCCGTTCATGGCAAGCGGTCGTTTGCGATTTCGCTGGCGTACGAGGAGGAGGGGGAGGAGCTTCGGTACGAGACAGCGGCCGCCGCCGCCGTTCGCGTCGCCGAGCTCTTGAGAGAGCATCCGTTGCCGCCGCATTCCTTCTTGAACGTCAACGCGCCGAATCTGCCGCTTAGCGAGGTGCGCGGGTATAGCGTTGTCGCACAGGGTCGGCGTCAATACTCGGATCGTATCGAGGAGCGCACAGATCCGCGCGGCAGTCCTTACTATTGGATGCAGGGGAACGTGATCGAAGACTACGACCAGCCGGGCACGGATGTTCATGCGGTCAGGCATGGGTATGTGGCGATCACCCCGGCGCATCTCGATCTGACGTTCTACGAACTGATCGAGCCGATCTCTGAGCGATTGAAGCAGCCATAACGTGGCCATTGGAAGCACAAAAGCCGACAATAGACTATAGCCATGTCGGAAAGTCAGATCAAGTGGCAGCGGTTGGGCGTCTGCGCGTTCAACGACAAGTCGATCTATTTGGCCGAGATCGTTGAATCTTGGGGCGTTCCCGCTCATGTCTTTATACCGGAGCAGTTGACCGCTCAGCTGAGGAATCTGGACTTGCTGATTACGGCGGGTTATAGGGCATTGGCCGATTTCGAGCGCGCGGCGATTGCGGAGTTTATGAGGCGAGGGGGTTACTGGATTTCGGTCGGGTCGGCATGCGGCTGCGAGGGCCTGTTCGGAGTGGAGGGCAGCGGTTCTGGGTTGGGGGACGGCTATGTCTCGGCGGGCGCCTTTGGCGACTCCGCGTTGAAGTTCTTTGGCGGCGAGGCGGTGCGTGCGACCGATGCAACCGAATTAGCGACCGTGCTGGATCGTCATCAGTCGGCGACGGGCGTCTCTGGGATTACGTTTCGAGAATGGGACAAGGGCGGGGCGGTTCTCTTTGCAGTCGATGTGTGCCGGAGCGTTCAGCGCATTCAGCAAGGCGCCTGGACGATCGAGGACGGGACAAATCCTGGCGATGGCTCGGCGAATGTCGAGGACGGCGTGGTGCGAATGGACGATGGCATCGTGCTCGATTGGGTTTTTGATCGGGATGGCGGCGATCCCCCTATGTTCGGCTTGCCAGTAGCGGATTTGTGGAAGGACGCGCTTCTAAAGGCTGTGCTCCATGTGGTTGACAAGCGCGGCGGCGCGTTGCCTATGATATGGCGGTATCCAAGGAATCTGGATGCTGTCGGATCGCTCTCGCTGGATTGCCAGGGCGAAGGGCCAGAGGCGGTTTTGCTTTGTCTGCATCTATTAAGTTTGGTGGGGGCACGGGCTTCGTGGTGCATTGCTCCGCCGGGGATGTCGCTAAACATCTACCGCGATCTGATTCGGCGCGATCACGACGTATCTTTGCTGTACGATTTAGACCATCCGGGAGGCATCGGCGAGCCCGGGCTGCACGTGCAGCGCGAGCACTTGCGGCGGTCGGCGGGGCAGCCCGAACTGTTGGGAGCGCGCACGGTCGGCCTGCGCTCTCTCGGTCATCTGGATCAGACGGCGCTGTTCGATAAGATGCGATTTAGATTGGATTTGGGAAGGGGCGGCTACTATGGAGGGACTTCGGGCTTCGCTTTCGGGTCATGTCGGCTGTCGCGGTCGACAACTCGCAACGGTCGAATGACGAAGGTTTATGCTTTGCCCTTGACCGCCTCTAACATTGGCGATAGCGTGCCGTTCTCCATCGCATACAGGACGATCGATGCTTGTTTGGAGCACGAAGGCATTGCGCACATTTCGGCGCGTCCCTCCATCTGCGCTCATTCGAAGAGCGCCGAAGAGATTCGCCGAATTGTCAATCACGGGCGATTGAAGGGGATGGAGTGGATGACTCCGGCGGATTTGTTGCGTTGGGAAGAGGCACGGAGAGGGATCGAGTTCGGGTTAGAAAAGTCGGAACTGACGGTCGGCTCAGAAGTCGAGGCGGACGATGTTGCGGTCATGATCTTTGCGCCAACGCCGGTGCAGGGGCAAATGGGACACCGAACGCTAACGGCCCAGCAACAGAAACGGTTTGGACGAGAATTTTCGGTCTTTCAGTTCGATCTAAAGGCGGGTCAACCGTTGCGGATATCGCTGCAATCCGTTGCGGCGAGTCAGTCTGCGGCCTGATTTTGAAGCTCGAGGACGCGCTTGAGACGCTCGTCTTTGCGTTCAGGCTCTACGGTCGCGAGTCTCTGTAACGTCTCGATGTGGGCTGCCAAGATCTCTCGATCTCTCTCTGGGCTGTTGCCGGGCACAACCTGCCGA
Source organism: Armatimonadota bacterium (assembly GCA_013359125.1). Classification (NCBI taxonomy): domain Bacteria; kingdom Bacillati; phylum Armatimonadota; species Armatimonadota bacterium. Next base: position 16,591 of record JABWCR010000002.1, read on the forward strand.
ATGGGGTGCGTGGTCGTTCGGTATCGCTCGAAAGTAGCCAAGGCTTTTTCAAGTCGAGCCTTGGCTTGGTCAGGGTCGGCTTTGGCCAATTCCAAATTGGCGAAGGCGTAGGCGGTTTCGACAATCTCGGGCGTGGCGAGGATTTGAGCGTAGGGAGAGTTCTCGATCTCGGCGATGCGCCGATAGTAGGTCGGGTCGCTCTTTGCGAGTTTAAGCATCGCTGGCAGGTTGCGGGGATCGTATTCGAGCGCTTTCTTCCAAGCCTCTTCGGCGGGCTTTCCCATGCGTTCATAGAGGTTGCCCAGACGGTACCACGCTTTGGTGGAGGGTTCGATTTGGATGGCGGACTTCAGCGCTCGTTCGGCGTCTTCGTAGCGGCCTATTGCGCCGAGGGCAGTGGCGTACAGCAGAAGGCTCGAAGGCGAGGATTCGGTCGCGTTGAAACTCCCTTCGAGCGCGTTAACGGATGCGTAGGGATCGACTCGCATCCAGCGTTCGGCCTCGCGAGTCATGCGTTCGGCGTAAGAGGCCTGCAGGAGCCAGACGGCCGAGCCTAGGAGCAACAAAGTTGGGGCCGCTATGCGCGGCAACAACGGGGCGGGCACAGGCACAACGCCATCGATCGCAATGGATAGGCCCAGACCCAAGAGTGCGGCCAAAGTGATCAGGTTGGCGGGCGCGGCGATATCGGAATCGATAAAATTGCGCATAAACGCAGCAAGGACGGCGCAGAAGACCGCAATACGGAGCGGTCTGAGATCGTTATCGGCTGTGGGCGAGGTCTCCGATCTGGCAACTCTCGCGAGCCAAACAAGGGCTGCGATCAGAAGCAGCGCCAAAGCCGGAACTCCAGATTCGGTCGCGATGTCGAGGTAGCTATTGTGAGCTAGTTTGGTGAATCCGGTCTCGGCATATCGCGGGTAAACATGTTCGAACGAAGCCAGGCCGAAGCCCGTGAGGGGCGCGGCTTGCGCCATGCGGATCGCGCCCTTCCACGTAGAGAGTCGAAAAGCGCCGGAGTGAGATTCTTGAGCGATCGTTTGTCCGGTGGCTCGTTGAACGGCCTGTCCAGAAGTGAGCACAATCGGTACCGCCAGCATAACTGTAAACGCGAAGGTGAGAACAGCGCGGCGGTTGAGGAACTTGAAGCTCCACGCCAGCAGAACCAGCAGCGCAAGGGAAGCGATCCAGAGACCTAGGCGCGATTGGGTATAGAGCAGGGACGCGAATTGCAGCGCCAAGGCGACCGCCAGGCCTCCCAACGCCACAGGATGGATGGTCTTTCGAGACCAGTGGAGGATTAGGCCGGCGGTCAGAGGAATAGTCATGCAGAGATACCCGGCCAGGAAGTCGGGGTTGAAGAAACTCCCGAACGAGCGCCAGTCCGGTTGGCCCGTCGCTTTGCGGACGATCTGGTCGGAGACGACATAGAGCGATTCGTACGTGCCTGCGCCTACAATGGCCAAGGCGACCATGATCGCCATCCTTCCACGGCCAGAGATCATGGTTACGGTCATCAGCGCTATGGTCGCAACGACCCAGACGGCAAATCGCAGCGAGCCGGACGCAAAGTAACTTGAAAAGAGAGACGTTGCTCCGAGCCAAAAGAGAGCGGCGGCCCACGTCAGGATGAAGCCTTTAATCGGGAGCCGGGCGACCGGCGCGCTCGCCCATGCAACTAGCCAGGCGCCCAGCGCGAGCATTGCGAGAATCGCGAGTCCGAGAATCGGCAGATCGCCCGACCAGAGCAACGTCAAAAGGCTTGAATCCTCGCTGAACGGTCGGCTGATATTGAAGAGCTGTCCGCCTAGTTTGGGCGCGAAAAAGATCGCGACGCAAAGAAGGACAGCGGCGAGAAGGGGGCCTTGCTTAGAGATGCGATCGTTCGAAGGCATAGTCAAAGAAGCGTTGGAACAGGGGATTCCAGTCGCAGTAGACGGTTGGGAGGTCAGAGCGGTCGATCCACTTTCGGTCGGTCGATTCAGACGACGGAGGAAGATCGACAAGCGTCAGACAGCGAGCGAGAAACGTCGGCATCGCGACGTTGGGCAATGCGAACGCGCCGAGGCGGCGAACTATCTCAATGATCGCGCCGGTTTCTTCGTATGCCTCTCGCTTTGCGGTCTGTTCGGGCGTCTCGCCGGGTTCTATCTTGCCGCTCGGGCAGCACCAGCCCCTGTTTGGGATGTTGGCCAGCAATAGCCTGTCTTGATCGATGATCGCCGCCAAAGCGTGCGTAGGGGTTGATGAGAGCTCGAATTCGAATCGGAGCGGCTGGCCTTCCCAAGTCGCTTCGTTCATTGTTGGGGGCGCGGCCTTGGATAGGGCGTTTTGCCGAGAATCTCTCGAAGCGGGAGAGCGCCGAAACTACGGCTGTCCTCCGAGTTGAAACGATTGTCGCCCGTAACCCAGACATGGCCTTGCGGCACCTCGAAGCCGTGCGCCATATAGTGCGGCAATGCTTCTATAGGCACGATCTCGCCTGGGAGCGCGGCAATGCGCTTCAGCAAGAGTTCGCCGTCGTGCTTGATCATCACCACGTCGTCTCTGCGCAAGGGGCCATACATCCAGTAGGCGTGGGTGATGATGAGCATCTCCTTGTTCCGATAGGTCGGCTCCATTGAGTGCCCATTGACGACGACGATCCGATAGTTGATGGAGAAGAAGACCGCCAGCGTCAGAAAGAGCAGAAACAACAGCGCAGCGCGTCGTGGAAAGGGCTTGGCGGCCATCATCGCGTCGGCTTCCATCAATTTTATTCTACCTTTCATAGGCGGCTGGTAGACTCAGGAAAACAGCATCGGAGGTCGACTCGTTGAGCGAGATACATGAGGTTCTGATCATAGGGTCTGGTCCGGCGGGCTATACAGCGGCGCTATACGCAGGGCGCGCCGGGTTGAAGCCGGTCGTATTGGCCGGACATCAGCCGGGCGGGCAGTTGATGATAACGACAGACGTTGAAAACTATCCGGGCTATCCAGACGGGGTGATGGGACCGGCGATGATGGACGACTTTAGAAAACAGGCCGAGCGGTTTGGAGCGATCGTATTGCAACAGCACGTCAACGAGGTCGATTTCTCTGACGCGCCGTATACAGTTAAGACCGTCTCCGGCGAGACGCATCGTTCGCGCACAGTGATCGTCGCAACCGGAGCATCGGCCAAGTGGATCGGCCTGAAGGCTGAAGAGCTGTTGGGCGGCCGCGGGGTTTCGGCGTGCGCCACTTGCGATGGGTTTTTCTTTCGGGGCAAGAACGTGATCGTGGTGGGCGGCGGCGATACCGCGATGGAGGAGGCGACCTACCTGACTCGCCATGCAGAGAAGGTCTATGTGGTGCATCGACGGGATACGCTGCGCGCTTCCAAGATCATGCAGGAGCGGGCTTTCAAGAATCCCAAGATCGAGTTTATATGGAACACGGCGCTGAGCGACATCAAGGATGTAGAGGCGGGCAAGGTAACCGGGGTTGTTCTGAGAGATGTGAACACGGGCGCGGAGCGCGAGATGGCGATCGACGGCGTCTTTGTCGCTATCGGGCACGAGCCGAACACACAGGTCTTTGCGGACTGGCTCGATCGGGACGATTTGGGCTACATCGTCGTGCACGATGGGACGAAGACGAAGATACCGGGCATATTCGCCTGCGGCGATGCGACCGATCGGATCTATCGACAGGCGGTAACCGCGGCGGGAACCGGCTGCATGGCGGCGATCGATGCGGAGCGGTGGCTGGAGGCCCAAGAGTGAATTTGGATTGGAGACGGGTGATTGCCGCTATCGATACAGAGAGCATAGACGAAGCAAAGGGGATTGTCGGTCGCTATTCGGACAAAGGATGCGGCTTTAAGATCGGCGGCGGGATTGTGCTGACACACGGGTTGGAGGCGATCGCCGCGCTGGGAGCCGGGCGCGTGTTTGTGGACATGAAACTGCACGACATCCCGAACTCGGTAGCCATTGCGGCTCGGGCTATCGATCGTCGCGGCGCTTGGATGACCACGCTTCACGCTTCGGGCGGAAGCGAGATGATGAAAGCGGCCAGAGATGCGGTCGAGAAGGTGTTGCTGGTCGCTGTTACGGTCTTAACCAGCCTTGACGATGCGATGCTCTCGCGCGTCGGCGCAGGGGCTTCGGCGATGGATCAGGCGCTGCGGCTGGCGGAGTTGGCGATCGAGTGCGGGATGGACGGGATTGTAGCCTCTCCCCACGAAGCTAAGGCAATACGGCGGATAGCGCCGGACGGCTTCTTGATCGTAACGCCTGGCATTCGTCCAGCCGGAGCCGCCCGCCACGATCAGCAACGGGCGGCGACGCCGGAAGAAGCGCTCGAGGCTGGCGCGGACTACCTAGTGATAGGCCGCGCATTGGCCTCGTTCGATTAGTCGATCACAAAGATCACTCGGCAAGCTTGCAGGAAGCCCGACGACTGGTCTGCCGCCATCAACAGTCTCGCATCGGTGTTGGAGAGCACGGCGCTGCCTCGGCTCTTGCCGACTGTGCCGACCGCCCTTAGGACGAGCGGGTTTGCGCCTGCCCGAGAGAGAGCCTTGGCTTCAGCCATCGAACGTGCATAGGCGGCGATCCCGTGCGCAATGACGAACTCGGGATCGACGTTCATTGTGCCCCATATCTCATCGCCGTTCGAAGCGAAGATTTTCGGGCTCATCATCGGCTGCAATCCTTGTCCGCGGCAATCGATAATGACCGACGTGTAGCCATTGGGGACCGACTGGCGCGGCGGTTCGGGCGCTTTGACCGCTGCGGGCGAAGACGCGCTTCTGGCTCCGAGGACGATCTCGACGGCGGGCGAGCCCGCAAGGGTAACAACCCGTTCGGAGATCATGGTAACGTTGTCAAGGCGCCCATTGGTCGCGATGGTGGTCGATTTGGACGGGGACCCATAGTCGTTGACGCTCAACTGATGGGAAACCTCGACGCCTTGCACCGAGATGGTTAAGTTGGCGAGCGCCTGAGCGTAAGCCGAGTCGCGGGCCTTTGCGTAAGCGACGGCTCGATCGGCCTCGCGCATGGAGATAGGCCCATAGCCCGCGCCGGTGGTCAGTCCATCGGTCTGAACAGGCATAGCCGGCACGGCCACAAACTGGATCGGAAGCCAGAGCATCGCAGGCTGATAACCGCGAGAAACCTGGGCAATACCGACGGAAACGACAGCGATCGCGAGCAAGCTCAGCGCCCCGCGCGAGAAAACGGCTGATGCACACATCTTGATGCCACCCCTTTATAGAGAATGGCGACCGGTCGCTGAAGGAAAGACGGATCAAACCTGGTAAAGTTACGGCCCTTCGAGCCCCGAAGAAGGAATCTTGAAGGTCGAGGTCGAATATATCGCTCATTGGACATAGGAGGAACGTGAAGAGGACGAGGACAGCGCACACGAACTAAACCGTTGTATCAGCGGCGCCGAAAAGTTTTGGCGTCCCCCCTTGACTTGCATGCCCTTGGCGGGGTATAGTAATCGACTCATACCGCCCGGAGGGAACTATGCGAATTATCCGGCACAGCAAGAAGCGTGTCGAAACCATTCTCGCACCGCCGCATCTGATTGAGATTCAGCTCAACTCCTATCGTTGGTTTCTCGAAGAGGGCCTCAAAGAACTTTTCGTTAACTACTCGCCGATCTACGACATGACTCGCAACTACTCGATCGAGTTTGGCGAGTTCACCCTGGGCGAACCCAAATATTCTGTGGCCGAGTGTCGCGAGCGCGACATGACTTTCGAGGCGCCCATGCGCGCCAAGGTGCGGCTATACGCGAAGGATCGCGACGTCATGGAGACCGAGATTTATCTGGGCGAATTGCCCCTGATGACCGACGGCGGCACTTTCATCATCAACGGTCGAGAGCGCGTGATCGTCAGCCAGATTACTCGCTCGCCGGGCGTTTATTTCTCCACCGATGTCGACTTTACGATGCAGATTTTGGTTTCCTCGCGCATTATTCCGGCAGAGGGTCCGTGGTTGGAGATCGAGAGCGACCAGCACAATGTGATTCGCGGACAGATCCATCAGTCCAAGAAGATTCCGATCACTCAGTTGATCAAGGCGTTTGCCGGATTCGACGAGGCGCGCGTGCCCGTCAAACTCCCTCTGAACCGTGCCGCGAGCCGCATTGCGGTTGAAGACATAGTCGATCCGGACACCGGCGAGCTCTTGCTCAAGGCCGGCACGACCATCGCCCCCGACTTTTTGGCAGGGCTCAGCGAGCAGCAGCGATCGATCAGGGCGCTGGTCGATCTGCCTTACGCCATGGACAATCAGGGGCGCCCGACCATCAACAACGACGTTCTGGTCGATCTGCTTGGCGAGAAAGTCACGCTGATGAGCCCTACCCGCGACGATCTGATCGGCAGGCGGGCCGTCGCCGACATTGTTGATCCGAACAAACCGGACAAACCGATCGTCAAACGCCACCAAAAGATCGAGAAAAAGGCCGCGGACGACATTCTGAAGCTGAGTCTCGAACAGGTCGAAGTGCTTTCGTTGCCCAAGTTTGTCGAATCGACGCTGGAGGCCGACCCGACGCCCAGCACGCGAGAAGCGATCATGGACTTTTATCGTCGCGTGCGCCCGGGCGATCCGGCGGTCGAGGAGAATGCTCGAAACGTCTTTTTCTCTCTGCTCTTGGACCCTCGCCGCTACTCGTTGGCCAAAGTCGGTCGTTATCAGTTGAATCGCAAGTTGGACTTAGAGGCGCCGGCTAACACCAAATGCATAACCGTGTCCGATTTGATCGCCACCTTCCTGTACATGATCGAACTTCACGAAAGCCAGAAGCAGGCCGAGGACGACACTCAGCAGAAGAAAGAGGACGATATCGACCATCTAGCCAACAAGCGCGTGCGCTCGGTCGGCGAGTTGCTTCAGAGCCACCTTCGTACCGGATTCGGCCGCATGGAAAAGGTCGCTCGCGAGCGAATGACCACGGCGCCCGACCCGGAGCAAGTTCTGCCGAGCGTGATTTTGAGCGTCAAGCCGATCAGCGCGGCGATCAAATCCTTCTTTACCACCAGCCAACTTTCGACCTTTATGGACCAGACCAATCCGTTGGCAGAGCTTTCGAACAAGCGCAAGTTGTCGGCGCTGGGCCCTGGAGGATTGACCCGCCAGTCGGCCAAACTGGAAGTGCGCGACGTGCACCGCTCGCACTATGGTCGGATTTGTCCCATCGAAACGCCGGAAGGGCCAAACATTGGACTGATCAACCAATTGACCCTGTATGGCACGGTTGACGAGTATGGTTTCGTTCGCTCTCCTTATAGGAGGATCGTTAACGGCAAGGTTACCGACCAGATCGACTATCTTTCGGCGGCGGACGACGATCTGTTGCACGTGGCTCCGGCCGATGCGCCGGTCGATGCGGACGGCAAGTTCTCCGAAGAGTTTGTGCAAGTGCGACACGCGGGCACCTACCCCACCGTGCATCGGGACAAGGTGCAATACATGGATGTCGCGCCCGCTCAGATTTTCTCAGTATCGACCTGCATGATTCCGTTTGTCGAGAACGACGACGCTAACCGAGCGCTGATGGGCGCCAACATGCAGCGGCAAGGATTGCCTCTGATCGTTTCGGATGCGCCCCTGGTGCATACGGGCGTAGAGCGCAAGGCCGCGCTGGATGCTCCGAGCGTGATCGTAGCGCGAGAGGCGGGCGTCGTTTCCTATGTCTCGGCGACCGAGATTCGCATGACGAACCAAGAGGGCGGCGAGACTGTCTACGCGCTGCCGCACATGCACCAGTCGAACAAAGGCACCTGCTTTACATTCGTGCCCACCGTCGAGCTTGGTCAGCGCGTCTTGGCAGGCCAGCCGATCGCCGATGGTCCGACCACCGAGCGCGGGGAGCTGGCGCTGGGCAAGAACGTGCTGGTGGCGTTCGTGCCTTGGGGCGGATACAACTACGAGGATGCGATTCTCGTCTCCGAGCGATTGTTGCACGAAGACGTCTATACATCGATTCACTTGGAGCGCTATCAAACAGAAGCGACCGATACGCAATTGGGGCCCGAAGAAATCACGTCGGACATCCCCAACATTGCGGAAGAGGCGCGGCGCAATCTGGACGAAGGCGGGATCATCCGCATCGGCGCCGAGGTGAATCCAGACGACATTCTGGTCGGCAAAATAGCGCCAAAGGGCCAGACGGAGAGCTCTGCCGAGCAGCGCTTGATCGTCGCGATCTTTGGAAAGAAGGCCGAAGAGATGCGCGACGTCTCGCTGCGCTTGCCGCACGGCGAGCACGGATACGTCATCCGAGTCGTGCAATTTGCGCGATTTAAGTACGAGTGCAAGCGTTGCGGCGGCATTCACTTTGCCAGCAAGAAACCCGACATAATGGAATGTCCGCGCTGTCGCGGCGATTTGGAACAGTTGCAACCCGATGAACTGACGGCCGGAGTCAACCATCTGGTTCGCGCGCACGTGGCTACTAGGCGGCCGCTGACCGAAGGCGATAAGATGGCCGGACGCCACGGCAACAAGGGCGTCATCTCGAAGATCATGCCCCAAGCCGACATGCCCTTTATGATGGACGGCACGCCGATCGATATTGTGTTGAATCCGTTGGGCGTGCCATCCCGCATGAACATCGGACAGGTGTTGGAGCTGCATTTAGGGCTGGTGGCGAAGAAACTGGGCGTCCGGTTCCAGACTCAGCCGTTCCAGGGCTCGACCGAAGAAGAGATTTTAGACGAGCTTCGCCTGATGGCGGACCGGCTCCAGCGCGACAACTTCATCCAACTGTTTTCGCAAGAGTTGGGAGCCGACGCCGAGGAGAGCGTCGACGAGCGGTTTAGAATAGCCTCTCGCTATCGGTCTACTTACAGCGACGTTTGCGATGCGGCACTCGAAATCTTGAAGAAACTGGGACCTGGCGATCTGAATCGAATTGGCGACAAAATCGTTGCCGAACGAGACAAGAAGGGCAATTGCAGCGCGGACACGGTGTTGGAGAGACTGAGAGCGATGGTCGAGCATCGCACCGGAATCGATCCCAAGACGGGCAAAGTAACCTTGCGCGACGGGAAGACCGGCGATGAGTTCGACAATCCGATCTCGGCCGGCTATCTCTATGTTCTGAAATTAGAGCACCTGGCCGAAGAGAAGATTCACGCTCGTTCGATCGGGCCCTACTCGCTCGTGACTCAACAACCGTTGGGCGGCAAGGCTCAGTTCGGTGGTCAGCGATTTGGAGAGATGGAAGTCTGGGCGCTGGAAGCCTACGGCGCGGCGCACACGCTTCAAGAGATGCTGACGATCAAATCGGACGATGTAACCGGCCGAATCAAGACCTACGAGGCGATCATCAAGGGTCATCCGGTCATCCAGCCTTCCGTGCCCGAGTCGTTCAAGATTCTGGTGAACGAGCTTCGCGCGCTGGCGCTCAAAGTCGGCGTTGTGGACGAACGCGGTCGAGACGTCGAACTGAAGACCTTGGAAGACTTGGACGACGATGGCGATTTTCGCCCAAAGATGAGCGGACTGTTGGGGTCCAACTAGCCTTTATCGTTCCTGGAGGGATAGAGTGGCAGATATAACTGCGATCAAAGCGCTTCGTATCGGCATCGCGTCGCCCATAGACATCAAGTCGTGGTCGCACGGCGAGGTCAAGAAGCCGGAGACGATCAACTATCGAACGTTCAAGCCCGAGCGCGACGGTCTGTTCTGCGAGCGCATCTTTGGGCCGACGAAGGATTGGGAATGCTCTTGCGGGCGCTACAAGAAGGTGAAGTTTAAGGGCGTCAAGTGCGAGCGGTGCGGCGTTGAGGTTACGCGAGCCCGCGTGCGGCGCGAGCGGATGGGGCACATCGAACTGGCCGCGCCCGTCTGCCACCTTTGGTACCTAAAGGGCGTTCCGACTCCATTGGGATTGCTGCTGGATATTTCTCCAAGACTGCTCGAAAAGGTCATCTACTTTACATCTTACATCGTCATCGATGTGGATCGCGAGGCGATACAGCAGGATTTGGAAGCGATTCGTGGGGCGATCGAGGAAGAGGCCAACGCGATTCGAGAAGAAATCGAAGAAACGTACCGCCGACTGGATCAGGAGCTTCAGGCAACGCTCGAGGAGAATAAAGAGGAGTTTACCGAGCAGGCGATCGCCGAGCAGGTCAAAAGGACGGAAGATCGTAAAGAACTGGAGCGCAAAGAGCGATTCGGACATATAGAGGAACTCGAAAAGGCGTTCGAGACGCTTTCTGGAATCTCGCGCCACCAACTGTTGGACGAAACGACCTTCCGAGGCGTGGACAGCCTGCTGAACGTTGCCAGCCGACGGCTTAACAAAGATTTGCGCCAAACATTAAAGGCCGGCCTCGGCGCTGCGGCCATTCGCGAACTGTTGGCCAACATCGATCTGGAGAAATTGAGCCGCCAATTGAAAGAGGAGATTCAGTCGACCCAGGGCACTCGACGAGCAAGGGCGATCAAGCGGCTGGAGATCACCGACGCGTTTCTGCTGAGCAAAACGACGCCCGACTGGATGATCGTCGATGTTCTGCCTGTACTGCCGCCCGAACTGCGGCCGATGGTGCAGTTGGACGGCGGGCGCTTTGCAACCAGCGATCTGAATGATCTTTATCGTCGAATCATTAACCGCAACAACCGACTAAAGCGGATTGTAGAAATCCGCGCGCCCGAGAGCATCGTCAACCACGAAAAGCGATTGCTTCAAGAGTCGGTCGACGCGCTGATCGACAACAACCGGAAGGCCAAGCCGGTGCCGGGCAGCCACAATCGGCCATTGAAATCGCTGTCAGACATGCTCAAAGGCAAGGAAGGCCGATTCCGCAAAAACCTGCTAGGAAAGCGAGTCGACTATTCCGGGCGTTCCGTGATCGTGGTCGGTCCGCACCTAAAACTGCATCAGTGCGGATTGCCCAAAGAGATCGCGCTCGAACTGTTCAAGCCTTTCGTCATGCATCAATTGGTGAAAACCGAGCAAGCGACGAACATCAAGACGGCCAAGCGCTTGATCGACAAACAGGATAAGGAAGTTTGGTCGGCGCTGGAGACCGTGATCAAGGAGCATCCTGTACTGCTCAATCGCGCGCCGACGCTGCACCGGCTCGGAATTCAAGCATTCGAACCCATCCTGGTGGAAGGCAAGGCGATCCAGGTGCACCCGTTGGTGTGCCACGCCTACAATGCGGACTTTGACGGCGACCAAATGGCGGTGCACGTGCCGCTGTCGTATGCCGCACAGGCCGAAGCGCGAGTGCTGATGCTGAGCACGCACAACCTCTTTTCGCCGGCCGACGGACGACCGATCGTGGCGCCCGTGCAGGACATCGTGCTCGGCAACTACTATCTGACCATGGAGGTGCCGGTCGAGCGCGAGAACCAGCCGATGTTCGCTAGCTTCGAGGAAGCCTACCAGGCTTTCGAAGCCAATGCGATAACCCTTCACGAAAGGATTTCCGTTCGCGTCGCAGACGAGCCAGAGGAAGCGGGCGAAGAAACGGAGCCGAAGATCATTGAAACGACGCTTGGGCGGTTGTTCTTGAACAATATTCTGCCGAAACCGTTGAAGAACGATCCAAAGCACCTGGTTACCTTGAACAAGAAGTCGATCTCGAACTTGGTCAAGGATGTCTATCACGCCGTGGGCCATGCGCGGACGGTTCAGTTCTTGGACGATCTGAAGAACCTTGGCTTCACGTGGGCGTCTCGCGGCGGCATCTCGATCAGCGTTACCGACATGGAGCCGAACAAAGAGCGCGACGAGATCATTCATCGCACCGAGCTCCAGGTTCGCGGCTTGAACGATTCTTGGGAGAAGGGCGTCCTGCGCACGGACGAGCGCAAAGAGAAAGTACTAAGGCTTTGGCGCGATGCGGCAGAGGATGTCGCCAAGTCGATCTTAAAGGGCATCGGGCACGAAAACCCGTTGTTCGTAATCACCGATTCGGGCGCAAGAGGCTCTACGAAGCAGTTGACGCAATTGGCGGGCATGCGGGGCTTGATGTCCGACCCGTTTGGCAACCTGATCGAGGACTTGCCGATTCGGAGCAACTTTCACGAAGGGCTGTCGGTCTTTGAGTACTTCGTATCGACGCACGGCGCGCGGAAAGGCCTGGCCGACACAGCTCTAAGAACAGCCGACGCGGGCTATTTGACCCGACGGTTGGTGGACGTTGCACAAGACGTTATCGTTCGCACCGAAGATTGCGAGGCGACCGAAGGCATTGTGGTGTGCCGAATCGACCGCGAAGGCATGAATCTGGAATCGTTGTCGGATCGAATCCGAGGCCGCTATGTTCCGGCGCCGATGTTCGATCCCTATTCGGGCGATCAGATTATCGCCGAGCGCGAGATTCTGACGGACGAGGTTTGCGCCCGGATCGAGAAGCTGATTCTGCCAATGGAGGCGCTGACCCAGACGATCCGTCAACTGCCCGACCGCATTGGAGAGATTACGGACGAGGACTTGAAAGATCCGGAAACGGGGGAAGTCTTGGCCGAAGCTTTTTCGGAGATTACCGAAAAACTCATCCAAACGCTTCGCGCGCGACGAGACGCGTTGAAGCCAAAGTGGGAGGCCGCCGGCTTCCACTGGGTCGAGCACGACCTGGTCGGCGTGCACGTACTGTCGCCCCTGACCTGCACGGAGCGGCGCGGCATTTGCGCTCGATGCTACGGAATGGACATGTCGACGCGAAAACCTGTCGAGATAGGCACCGCGGTCGGCATCATCGCAGCGCAGTCGATCGGCGAGCCGGGCACTCAGCTGACCATGCGGACGTTCCATACGGGCGGCATCGCTAGCGACGACATTGTGGCGGTCAAAGATGTCAAGCGTCAGCGAAGCGCTGCGCTTCGCGAAATCATGTCGGACGAATCGACCGGCGCGCTCTCGTTTACCGGCGAAGAGATGAAAGACCTTCGTTCCGAACAGCAGAGCATCTTGCGCCGGTACATCAAGGAGTTGAAAGGCGATTTGGACGATACCGCGGTAGAGGTTGCACCGGAGCCTGTCAAGAAAAAGCGCGTTTCGAAGAAAAAACTTGCCGAGGAAGCCGCGGCGCTCGAAGCGGGCGAAGTTCCTGCCGACGACGCAGAGGCCGAGACGAAAGAGACGGACGAAAAACTGAGAAAGATCGTCAAGAACTGGACGCAAAAACTGGTCAAACTTCTAGAGACCGAGATCGGCGGCATTCTGCGCGTCGAAGAACTCTTCGAATCGCGAAAGCCTAAGGGCGAGGCGATCATTGCGGAGTTTGAAGGCGAGGTGTTGAGCATCGAGCAACAGCAGCGCGGTCGATGGATCGTGTTGCGCGGCAACTTGCCAGTGGGCGAGCAGCTTTCTGGCCGCATGGCGATGCACGATATCGTGCATCCCCAGACTGGCGACGTGCTTGTCAAGGAAGGCGACGAGATTACCGACAAGATGGTTACTAAGTTGCGCGATGCTGGCGTGGATCGAGCAGACGCTATCGATCTGGTCCTAGTCCCCTTGCGCGGAGAACTAGAGGTTCGGGCTGGCGATCAGGTTCGACCGGGAGACCGGTTGACGCCTGGACCGCTCGATCCGCACAAATTGCTCCAATTGCGCGGCGTTCGGGGCGTACAGGACTATCTGGTGCGCGAGATTCAGGCGGTCTATAAGGCCCAAGGCGTTGACATCAACGACCGGCACATCGAGTGCATTGTGCGCCAGATGTTGAAGAAGCGCAAGATCAAAGAGTCGGGCAGCACTTACTTCTTGCCCGGCCAAAACGTGGATCGCTTCATATTCGAGGATGAGAACTTGCGCGCGATGACCGGCGAAGAGCCTGGAAAGCCCGCGACCGCCGACTGGGTGCTGCTGGGCATCAGCGAGGCGTCGCTTCAGACCGAGTCGTTCCTTTCGGCCGCTTCGTTCCAAAAGACCACGCGCATCCTGACCGAAGCCGCCGTCCGCGGAAAGCAGGACGAACTGATCGGCCTGAAAGAGAACGTGATCATCGGCCGTCTGATTCCTGCAGGTACAGGATTCCCAACGCGCCGTCATGTGGAAGTTGAGCGGGAGAAACGCTATATCCCCACTCTGGAAGAGCAACTAGGCTATGAAGACGCAGGCTCAGAGAAAGACAATACCGACGGCAAGGCGACCGTTGCCGCATTAGTCAATGGCGAATCGGCAGCCGTCGAAGAGGAAAAGACGAAGCCGAAGAAGCGCGCCGCTAAGAAGGCCGAGATCGAAGAGGGCGCAGATGTGCCTGTCACGGCTCTAGTCAGCGGGGAGGCCGTCGCCGTCGAAGAGGAAACGGCAAAACCGAAGAAGCGCGCTTCCAAAAAGGCCGACGACAACGAGATTGTGGCCGAAGAGCCCAAACCCAAAAAGCGCTCAGGCAAGAAGGCTGACGAGGCTCAAGAGCCTCTGGCCGAGTAAGGCCTCCTATCGGTCGCCCAGCTTGGCTTGACAGAGCTCGATTCGGCCAATCATGCCGACCAGGCGCCCGTCCATTGTAACGGGCGCCCGCTTTAACCGATGTTGCGCAAAGGCTCGTTCGGCTTCTTCAATCTCGGCGTCGGCATCGACCGAGATGGCTGGCGCCGTCATGCACTCGGATATCGGCGCGTTGGGCGATTCGCACCGCTTCGCGACATCGGCCTCAGTCACTATGCCTAGAACCCTAAGGTCTTCGTCGACGACCGGCAACGCGGTCAATTGGTAGAGGTCCATCTTGTCGATCGCATCGCGCAACGGCGCGTCGGGGCGAACTGTGGCAATGTGCGCGCTCATATATTCCATCACCTTCATTGGTGGGGCAATTCTACCTAAGAAGGTAAAATAAGCGGCTGTTTCTATAGGAGGGTAACCCATGATCGCATCGTGCCGAAAAGGAGGCGCGTTTCTAATATCCGACTCTAAACCCGAGGAGTGCTTTGCGCCTGAGGATTTTGACGCCGAAGCACGGATGATCGGCCAAGCGGCGGAGGATTTTGTTCGCGAGGAACTTCTGACCCAAATCGACCGGATCGAGAAGGCCGAAGAGGGCCTCATGAAGTCGCTCGACCGAAAGATGGGGGAGTTGGGATTCACGGCTGCCGAGGTGCCTGCAGTCTATAACGGGTTGGACCTGCCTAAGCCGACCATTGCACTGATCGTCGAGAAGCTAGGGCCAGAGCCGGCCACCTGTTTGACCTTGCAGGCCCATGCGGGTCTTGCAATTCTCCCGCTGGTGATGGAAGGCAACGATGCTCAGAAGCGCAACTACTTGCCTAAATTGGCCAGCGGCGAGTGGTGCGGGTCGTTTTGTCTGAGCGAGCCGGGCAGCGGGTCGGACGCGCTGGGCATGAAGACTCGCGCCGTGCCCGCGCCCGATGGAAAGGGCTACATCGTCAAAGGCGAAAAAATGTGGGTTACCAACGCCGGTTTTGCGGACCTTTTCACTGTCTTTGCTCGGATGGACGATCGAATATCGGCTTTCCTAATCGAGCGGAGTTTTCCTGGAGTAACGCTGGGCCGGGAGGAAGAGAAGATCGGCCTGCACGGTTCCAGCACGCGGCGCGTTGCGTTTGAGGATGTGCATGTGCCGGCAGAGAATCTATTGGGCGAGGCTGGCAAGGCGCACTACGCGGCGCTCAACACGCTCAATTTGGGTCGTTACAAGATGGCTGCGAGCGGATTGGGCACGGGCAAGTACGCGCTGGAGTTGGGCGTTCAGTATGCGTTGCAGCGGCATCAGTTTGGGAAGCCGATCGCAGACTTTGGCCTAGTCAAACAGAAGGTCGCTCAGATGACCGCGAGGCTATTTGCTCTAGAGTCGATGCTCTATCGGATAGGCGGCGACATGAACGCGGCGTTTCACGAAGTTCACCATTCCGACGTAACCCAGCCAAGCGCGACATTGCTCTACCGAAAAGCGGCGAGCGAGTTTGCTGCGGAAAATGCTCTGGTCAAGTTCTTTGGCACCGAGGTTCAGCACTTTTGCGCAGACGAGTCGATGCAGATTCATGGCGGCTATGGCTATACGGAGGATTTTCCCATCGCCAAGATCTTTAGGGAGTCCCGCGTGCCGAGGATCTATGAAGGCACAAACGAGATCAACCGGATCAATGTTACACAGGGATTGATCCGTCGGATGAGCGAACTGGGCTTGGACGCGGCGATCAGCGTTTCGCAGGCCTCTTGGCCGACCGGTGTCATGGAGATGGCCTTGGATGCCGCGAGCAGGCTAAAGGCGGTCTGTTTGAGCGTCTTAAAAGAAGCTTGGCGCGAATACGGCGAGGATCTGAAGGAGCAGCGACAAGAGGTCGCGGCCGCAATTGCGGATTTGGCGTGTTATGCGCTGGCGCTAGAGAGTGTTGCGTTGCGATTGCCCAAACTACAGGAGAAGGACGCTGGCGAGATGGCAGCGCTCATCTTTGCGCGCGAGGCGATCTTTGCGGCGCATGAGCGAACCGACTTTGCCTGTCAAGCTATGGGGCTGCGTCCAGCGTTTTTCGACCCGCCGAACATAGACTCGATCGCAATTGGTCGGGCGTTGGCCGACAAGAGCCTGGCGCGAGGCGGATATCCGTTTTAGCAGCCCTGGCCGAAATTGCCCAGGATGATTGCTAAGTCCGAATCGTTGACGCTTCCATCGCCGTTCAGGTCGGCTGGATGCCCTGTCTCTACGACGCCGAAATGGCTGAGCACAAAACTCAGGTCGCGGTCGTCCACGCACCCAGAGCAATCGGTGTCGCCTGCGATGCGGTCGCACGGGTTGTCCGCCACGACGAGCGTGTTATCGCCACGCGAATAGAGGAAGCGAGAACCGTTGGGCGCCCATCGGACGCTGGTTACTCCGCCGCCGACTTCCTTAGTGTAGGCCTGAGAGGCTTGGCCGTCGAACACTCTCCAAATGCGCACAGAGCCGTTAAAGCCGTGGGATTGGGGATAGCGATCGGATGAAAGAAGCCAACGATTGTTGGGAGAAAAGGCAAGGGAAGTAACGCCGCCAAGGTGGCCAAAGAGCGTCCGAACGGGCGAACCGTCCGATGCGTTCCAGATCTTTATCACCCCGTCGGCCGATCCCGAGGCCAGAAATCTTCCGTCATGGCTATAGGCGATCGCTTGCACCGGTTCGTCGTGGCCGGTGATCAGATAAGCGAGTTCGCCATTGCTAACTCTCCAAACACGGACGATTGCGTCGTTGCTGCCAGCGGCGATAAAAGCCGAGTCAGGCGAGAAAGCGACCGATCGAACGGACCCAAAGGGGCCGGAAAGAGTTCGGATAACGGAGTAGTTGCTCGTACGGAAGAGCTTTACGGTGAAGTCGGCGCTGCCTGTGGCAAAAGTCTGGCCGTCGTTGGAGAACGCGACGGAGTTGGTAGGACTAAAGTGGGGTTGCATCGATCGGGCGAGCGTGCCGTTGGAGGTGCGATAAAACCGGAGCAAAGTGTCCTCGGTCGAGGCGACCGCGAGTTGACCGTCGCTTGAAACCTCGACTGTCAATATCCGGCCTCCGCCGGGTGCGATTGAGCGGACTTCGCTAGCAGTAGCCGCGTTCCATTGGCGCATCGTGGCGTCTCGAGCGCCGGACACGATTTGCGCGCTGTCCGGCGTCCAGCGAGCGGCATCGATCACCCCGTTGTGTGCCGTTAAGAAGCGCTGCACATTGAACGCGATGACAGACCAGTGTCGAACGTGCTGGTCGTATCCTCCGGTAGCGAACCAGGCGGCGTCGCGGGTTGCGGCGATGCAGAGCACGGCGCCGTTGTGGTTTCGCAACGAGTTGAGGGGAGCGCCGTCGGGCAGCCTCAACATTCTTGCATAGCCGTCGCCTCCGGCAGTCAAAACGCGGTGGCCGCCGCCAAAGTTAGGCACGGTGGTTAACTGGGCGACCGCGAATCCAGGCGCTGGGGTGAAAGAGCCGGCCAAGACGCCATCCGTTAAGATATAGGCGCGGACGAGGGTCCCGCCAGCCCCAACAATGTATTTGTTGTCGCTGGTTACGGAAATCGAAAGGACGGGTCCGTCGAAGCCGCTAAACAGGAATCTTTGGGTGCCATTGCTGACGCGCCAGACCCGGATCGTGCCGTCCTCGCCACCGGCGCATACTAGTTCGCCATCCGTGGAGAAGACGACCGAATTGACCCAGTCGCCAAAGCCGGACAGCGTACGGACGATCGCTCCCGTGTGCGGATTCCAGAGGATGACCGAATTGTCCCAACTCGCCGAGGCGAGGAGCTGACCGTTGGGCGAGAAGGCGACCGCGCTGACGACGGAGATGTGCCCCAGAAGCTCTTGGGTCATCTCGCCGTCGGACATTCGGAAGACCTTGACGGCGCCCGAATAGTCAAAGCCGTCAAAGTTGGCGTCGCTAACGGCCAACAGGCTGCCATCGGGCGAGAAAGAGAGGCCCGTGATCCAACCAAAATCGGCGCTGAGCGTGCGGTGCACGCCGCCGTCCGACGTGCGCCAGATTCTGACCGTGCGGTCGTCGCCGCCCGATGCTAAGTATTGACCGTTGTGGCTATAGGCGACGGCATAGACGCCTTCGTTGTGGCCAGTCCGCATCCAACGGATAGGGGCTTCGAGCTGTGAGCATGCGATGCTGATGAGACAAACGACAAGGCCGACAACCGCGCTAAAGTGTTTCATATCTAACCTGACCTTTCCCTTCAATACAAATTCGAAAGCAACGGCTTCCTCTTGGCAAATTATACCGCGGGTTTGGGTTCGATTGTAGGATGCGGGAACTTTTCGGCAAGAGAGAGCGTCAAACAGTGATATACTTTTGGTCGAGCGCGCGCTTAGGGAGGCAGTTCGATGAACGCTTCAGCGCTGTTTGCAGTAAACAGGGGGGGGCTCTTAAGCCATTGCTCCTAGTTTTTGCCGTTGTAGGGTTTGTAGTCTCTTCGTTTTCCCAGAATTGCGAGCTGCCTAATGTGGGCTCCATGCCGCATAAGGGGGCGCAATACTTTGATGCGGCTCAGACAGGCGTCGAGCAGGCTCGTGCTATCGCAAGGGACTCGGCTGGCAACATCTATGTAACCGGCACCTCGCCGGGGTCGTCAAATAGCGACATCGTAACGATCAAGTACGACAAGAATCTGAGTCAGCTTTGGTCTCATCGTTGGGACGGCGGTCATGGGAACGATGTTGGGACAGGAATCGCCGTCGATGGCGGGCACAACGTCTATGTCTGCGGTCGCTCGGTCGGGTCTGGCAGCAATGGCGACGACGCTATCGTGCTTCGGTACGAGTACAACGTTCAGACCCAGGACTACTCGCTCAGTCACACCCGCCGTTACCACCACGGACATGGCGCAGACGGATTGAACGCGATCGCGCTGGACGGTCTGAACTCTCTGTACGCCGTGGGGTTTGTAACCGAGGACGATAGCACGAAAGATGCTTTGCTAATGAAACTTGATCGTAGTGACTTGGAGTTCTCGGAAGACTGGCCGCTTTCGGGCACCAATCCCGATGGAATGCGCATCGTTTCTGGACCTGCGAGCGGGCATGACGAGTTGACCGCCTTGGCGGTGGACAACGAACGAAACGTCGCTGCGGTCGGGTATGCCCATGTCTCAGGAGGGTCCAGCGGCCATCGCGACTATTTGACGGTTAGGTACGAGTTGGACGGCGATGAGGGATTTGTCGAGTTTTGGGGCAGTCAGAGCAGCGTGGACGATATCGGGTATGCCGTTACGACGGACAGTTCGAGAAACGTCTATGCCACAGGACACCGCGAAGCGCAGACGATAGCGGGCAAGGTCGGCACGATCAAGTATGAACCGGACGGCGACGTTGTCTGGTCCCATGAGTTGACCCATCAAGACTGGGACGGCGCAGCCGGGCTCAGCATGACGCTCGACCCTGCCGGATACGTCAACATTTCCGGGTGGGTCAAGCAGGAGGGTCGGGAGAAAGAGGACTTGTTAACGGTTCAGTACTGCCTCGCGCCCAATCCGGTGCAAGAACAGTGGTGGCGCATCTACGAGGTCGACTCAGGCGATGGGAGTCTCAAGTCGATTGGGACTCAGATCACAGTAGATTCAGATGGTCACATCTATGTGGCCGGGCATGGTTCCATAGGCAGTTCGTCCGATCGTTCGCTGATCGTCCTCAAGTACTCGCGATGCGGCGACTTTCGCTGGGGTTCGGTCTATAGCGACGAGTCGGAATTGGAGTTTTCTACCGCGACCGTTATGGTGGCTACATCCGATCCTTTTCAGTTCTACGTTGCTGGATACCCCCAGGATGGTTCGAACGAAAAGTATCTTGTTGTGCAGTACTGCCTATGGAAAGGCGACATCGATGCGAGCGGCGAGGTAGACGACACAGACTTATCTACTGTGCTTGGGTGCTTCGGCGAGGATTATGCTTACGCCTGTAGAGGGGAGAACGGTACCCCGGCCAACTGCCACATTGCCGATGTGAACCAAGACGGCGTAGTCGATGACGATGCATAGAATCTTTCTGTCCTGTTTGTGGGCAATAGCGATGGGTTTGGCCTTTGGCCAAGGCGAACCGCGCATCGATTGGATATACACCTATGGCGGCGCCGGCGATCAGATCCCGCAGGCATTGAGCCGCACTCCCGATGGCGCATTGGTGATGGCAGGATCGGTCATTCATCCGACGCCAAGCGGCTCGGCCACGGTGAAGGTCGGGATGGACGGTCGAGTCTGGTTTGAGCGGGTCGATCGGCCCAACGATCGCAATTATCTGAAGGCGAGCAACCAGTGCGTCGACGCGGAGGGATACATTTACGTTGTCGCGGAAACGGGCGGGATCGGCCAGCCGACGTATTCAACCACCTTGAAGATCGCGCCCGACGGTAGCCTGGTCTGGGCGCATCAAATGCATCCTGTGAACGTTGAACACCTGACTCCTCGGTCTGTGGCAGTAGGGTCTGATGGACGCGTTTTTGTCTGCGGGGCGGAGATTCGGGATCGGGACGGCGCCAACTCGTTTGCGCTGTACTGCCTTGACAGTTCGGGCAGACTGCTTTGGCAAGATTTCTTAAACGAGTTTGCTCCCAGCACGGATGCAAGAAGCGTCTTTGTCAACAGAGATGGAACCGCTATCGTAGTTCGTGGATCAATTTCCAACGGGGTCTCCTCGAACTTGGAACCCCTTGGGCGCGACTCGTATATTAGGAAATACTCGTCTACAGGCTCACATGTGTGGACAAGGAGATTTAGTGCGATTCGTCAGGATGGGGAAAGATACCTCTCCTTGTATAGAGGGGAATGGCTTGGGACCGGGACTTTGCTGTTGGTCGGCGCTAATACTGTTCGAGGCGGTGATGGTTGGATGGAGAGCCTTGCTTATGTCCTTGGTCTCGACCACCAAGGTGATATCGCAATGTCTCACTTGCTTGAGCACGAAACGAACGTCAGCCACTATCGGGATATCGCTGTGAGCGATGGATCGGTGTTCTGCGGCGGCGCGACCGGCCGCCGGAGTTCGTATCATCAAGGCTTGATGGTCAAGTTTGATTCCGAATTGCGCCCAATCTGGCAGGCATTGTCGAACCCGAATGCAACGCGGTCTGCCGGGTTTACCAATGTAGCGGTCGATCCTTTCGGGAGTTCTTATGCCGCAGGAATTGTCGACCAGAACTGGGGAGATATTTTCTGTTCAAGATTCAGCTCTGCAGGATCAGTGCAGTGGACTTTCGTGTACGACGGACCGGGAAGCAACTCGGATGGGACAAAGGGCCTAGTGGTCGATGAAGAGGGCGGCGTATACATCGGCGGCCATGCGGCCAATCGCACCAATGCCGACTTTGTGCTGATCAAGCTTCGTCAATGCATGGCGGACGCGAACGGAGACGGCCGAACCGATTCGCTCGACTTAGAGATCGTCCTAGAACGCTTTGGGTTGGAAGGTCCGACAGGCGACTTAAACGGCGACGGGATAGTGGACGATGCGGACCTTGCCTTGGCGCTCTATTTTTACGGCGCCGAGTGCTGAGAGGCTCGCTTGAGCCTTTCGGCCATCTCTGGCAGGACGCGGGCAGTGAGGGCGATGCCGGTCTCGTCGTAATCGGCCTTCTTGACATAGCCATAGGCGTAGCATTCGTCAACAAGCGAACTGTCGGCATAAGTCAGACGGGCATGGACATCGACGAGCATGGCGTCGACCGTATTCATAATGCGATCGAGGAGGTCGTCGAGACCAAGTCCTGTGCGGGCGGAGATGGCGACGGCATTCTCCTGCTCGGCCACCAATTGGCGAAGCGCGAAACTATCTTTGACCTTATCGGCCTTGTTAAAGACGGTGATCGTTGGAGCGTCGTGCACGCCCAATTCTCCCAGCGTCTCCATGACGGCGTCTCGCTGGAGCTCCCAATTGGGGTTGCTGGCGTCGATCACGTGGATGAGGAAGTCGGCTTCTGAAGCCTCTTGGAGGGTCGATTTGAAGGCTTCGATGAGGGTATGGGGCAGGTTGTCGAGGAAGCCGACAGTATCGCTCAGCAGCGCCGACCAGCCGCCGGGCAGGGCGACTTTGCGCGTGGTGGGTTGGAGCGTGGCAAAGAGACGGTCGTCGGCGTAGACTTCGGCCTTGGTTAAAGCGTTGAGGAGGGTCGATTTGCCCGCGTTGGTATAACCGACGATGGCTCCGAACGGGAACGGGAGTTCTCGCCTGGATTTGCGCTGTCTATCGCGCTGATGGGCGGCTTCTTGGATGTCTTCTTCTAATCGGGCGATGCGCGCGCGGATGCGACGGCGATCCGATTCGAGTTTGGTCTCGCCGGGGCCGCGGGTGCCGATTCCTGCGCCAAGACGCGAGAGCGCCGTGCCTTTGCCCATGAGACGGGGAAGAAGGTATTTGAGCTGAGCGAGCTCGACCTGGAGGGCGGCCTCCCGAGTGTGCGCGCGCTGGGCGAAGATGTCGAGGATCAGTTGCGTTCGGTCGATGATCTTGACGTCCAGCGCCTCTTCAAGGTTCTTGGCTTGGACGGCGTTTAGTTCGCCATCGACAATGAGCGCGTCCGGTTGGATTTCTGCGATGTGTCCAGCCAACTCTTCGACCTTGCCTTTGCCGATGAAGGTCGAGACATCGGGCGAGCGGCGGCGCTGTCGAAAGACAGCGGCCGTATCCAATCCGGCCGAATCGACCAAGGCGCGGAGCTCTTCCTCGACGTAGTCGTCCGATTCGGCGTCGGGGTTGATCAGCGCCAGCACGACGCGCTCTTTAGATTGCGTTTCAATTTCGTACTTTGGCATTCTATTCGTCCCACCTCAAGTGGCCGTTGATCGATATGGTATAGCAGGCTTTGCCCGTGATGATGTGATACCAGGCGAGCGGCAGTTCGACCGCGAATTCGCCCAAAATCACGCCGAGGGCAATTGCCCGGAGCTTCTCGTAGCCTGCTAAGCCCTGATAGCGATTGACAAACAGCTTGATCATCAGCACGATCAGCGAGCCAAACCATATATAGTCTATGCCGAAGTTCATCGATAGGGCGTATCCAGCGGGATGAATGGGGAATCCGGGGAACCGCAGACGTATGAAGTCGAGCAGAAGCACAAACGAGAAGGCGCCGGCGAAGAAGGCCATGCCCGTCAAATTGGGCGGGTATCGCTGCTGTGTGAGTTGCGTTACCACCGACGCCATGCTGCCTCCCAGATCGCCCGCGCCATACCGATAGCCGCGATTGACGTAGGCGAACTCGCCGCACAGGGAGCCGACGATCATGGCAAGGGCCAGCAGGATAAAGAGCCATCGCTGGCTGACTCGCGCGATTTCGCCCAGTTTCATGGCTTCGAGTTGGAAGGGAGACGGCAAAGTACGGTGGATGCGGTTCATGTAGTGAAACGTCGTCATCAGCCGGACGATGTTGCCTTCGGACAGATTCTGCGTGCCTGCAAACGAGACCATCAGTTGGTGCGGACCCATGAAAGCCATTTCGTGTATAGGGGCGCCCAGTTGTGCTCGCAATCGGGTTACCACAACGACAAAGGCAAAGTAGAGCGAGGTGTAAACGGTTACAAGCCACCAAGGCAGCCCGACCGCTGTGCCAAACGCGATGACGCCGACGAGGCTGGCGACGAAGCCGAAGAAGGCCCATCGAGATGAAATTGCGCTCGGCTCCGGATTCTGCCCAGATTTAATTTCGCGCCAGATTTCGGCCAAATAGCCTCGGCTGGCATAGACCATCGTTACGAAGAGGCCGATGAAAGCGCCCCAGCTCTGTTCGCTAAAATACGGCGCTGAAGGAACCAGGCCGCCGCCGCCGAAGACGCCCTGTTCGTAACCCATTGCAGCCGCGCCGACCTGCATGAACTTGCGGACAAAGTAAAAGAGAATGCAGGAGAAAAGCAGGTCGTTCGGCACGAAGACGGCGATCGCGCTGAGAAACGGAAAGATGCCGATCGGTATCCATCCAACCTGATTCCAAGGCGGCGATGTTAGATACTCCTCGCCTCGGGCTAGGAACCGTACGTTAAGCGCTGGAATCGAGGGGTAAAAGTAGCTGACGGCGTTATTGACATCGATGAAGACCATAACGCCAAAAGCGATCCAAAGATACTTGCTCTTCCAGAGCGGTGACTTTGGCTGGCAAAGAAGGAGCGGCGCTTGGAGGATTGGGAACGCGAGCCGTTCGCGCTGGGTCCATAGTCGGCGCATAAGCGAGTTCGCGCAGAGCATTCCAAACGCAGTCGTGCAGAGCAGGGCGGTCCAGGCCAGCATGATGGGCAGCCATTTGCCCATCTGCGAGAGAGCGAAAAGCAGGTCGTAACCGCCAACGGTGTAGCTTTCGAGGCCGCTTGGCGTCTTGAAGTAAAGGCGCTCTGAGACGTACGGGAGAATCTTAAGCCGATAGACTTCGTTTCGATCTTGAAAGAAGCCAAAAGAGTGCCAGAGGGGCGCTATCGCGTACTGCCATTCGCAAGCGAGACTGTTGCCCACAAAGATTATAGAGAAGTAGATGGCGAGATCGGCGGATGTGTAGAAGCCTTGTCCCCTCAGCCGCGACCAGATCGCGTTGAGGAATGCGACGACCATTAGAAGAGCGACCGGCGGGATGGTGAGCGAGAACATGATATCGACCACCGAGTCGGCCGACCAATAGGCGCAGACGGGAATTGTGAAAAACGCGGGCAGCACGGCGCGAATGCGGACCGGGTTTGGCTGGGATTCGGCGCCTTCGCGCATAGGCCCTAAAGTTCGGCGAAGCGCTGGGTGTTCCTGGCCTGCTTAGTTCTTGATATAGGCGGGTTCGGCCATCCAGCGGGGATTGTCGCTGAGATAGAGCTTCAGCGCTTCAAGACAATTTTCGTTCAGGGTCTTGGTGATTTGGTTCTTGTCCCAGATTCGAAAGTAGCCCAGCGCGCCGCGCGCCAATGGGGCAGAGGTTGCTACGACGTAAGTCTTTTCGTCCAGTAGCAGATCGCGTCCGACCTTAATGGAGGATATCTTGGCTTTGTCGCCTTCCATCGCGAAGGAGACGGTAGCGCCCGATAGCTGAAGGAAAGAGTTCCACTTTTGCGGATAGAGTTCGAGCGAACGCTCGATCGCTTGTCGAATCTGCGCGCCTGTAAGATTAAGGGTCGCAATTTCGTCCTCGGCAAACGAGAAGCCCTTTGCCAAGTCGTCCAAAGAAGCGCGTCCTGGCTGGATCGTCTCGCTAGAAAAGAAAGCGGCTCCCAGAAAGGCGATGTCGGCCTTTGCGGCGCGGCGGATGGCTTCGACAAGCGTCTGCGCCCATGGGTTAGGCTCTGCGCCCGCATCGTCCAGCACAGTGCGGCGCGGCACATCCAGACTTTGGGACCAGATGGGGACGCACAGGACGACCACCGACAGCAATAGAGCAAGTTTCTTCATCGCGAACCTATATTATAGACGCTTACAACCTTATTATCGTTCCTGCGGATCGATTTCAGTAGGAAGCGCCGAGGCTCAGATAGGTGTGCCCCTTTCGCCCGACGGCAAACTCAAGCTTGATAGGGCCAATAGGGCTGGCAAAGTGGAGCCCAACGCCGACGCCCGTTTTAAGGTTGCTAAAGGTCGGACGGGAGCCTGGATTCCATGCCAAACCTTGGTCGATGAAGAACGAAGCCTGGATATCCTCCCAGACAGGGAACCGAAACTCGGCCGAAACAACGGCCATGCGCTGACCGAAAAACTCATCTTGGGCGTAGCCCCTGAGGGAATCGTATCCCCCAATCCAGAACTGCTCGCTAAGGGGCGCGTTGGCGCCCGCGACTCCGGCCATTGCCCTAAAGGCAAGGGAGGAATTGTCTTTGACCGGCATAAAGTATCGGAAGTCTGCGACAAAGCGATTAAAACGAAAGTCGGACGGGGCGACCGCATTCTCCGCAGTGAACGAAAAGTAGAAGCCTGTGCGTGGAAAGTTTAACTTTTCGCGAGTGTCCCAAATGAGCTCGCCACCGATGGTCTGCACTTTGCCTCGGTTAGCGGCTTTGCCAGACGGACCGATGAGATGGTTCGGGGCGTCGTCAAAATCAACCTGATCGGATCGGAAGAGAGCGCGCAGACCCATCGACTCGGTGAACTCGTAGCCTAGCCAAAAGCCGGCGCCGGATCGATGTTCAAAGCGCCGCAAGTTCGTTTCGATCGTAGAGAAAGTGGGATAGAACTGGCCGGTCCGGTCGTAGCCCTGCACGCCGATGCCGAACGGACTGCCCATAACGCGGTCGGCTTGGTAGGAGGCGAAGTAGGACGAACGGCCTTCAAAGACCTGGCCGGTGGTGATGTCGCGGAAACTGTCTCGTTGCCACGCCAGGCGGGCACGGTGGCCGAGCCCCGCAAAGTTGAGGTCTTGAGCGCTGACGAATCCAACAAGACCCGCTTCTTGAGTGTAGCCAAGGGCGAGCCCGACTTGTTGAGAGCGACCCTCTTCGACTTCGATCCGCGCCGTTACGCTACCCAGTTTCGACTCGTCGTCCGTTACCGGACCGATCTTCACGTCGTTCAAGTATCCCAGGCGTCCCAGACGGCGTCGAGCGGCCTCGACCTTGGGCGCATAATAGACCTCGCCCGGGGTAAGGCCCGCAAGATAGTAGAGCGTGTCTGATCGCGTCCTGCGGTTGCCGACCACTTCTACGAAGTTGATCCGGCCCTCTGCGATTTTCGCTCTTAAGACGCCGTCCTCGCTAAGGTCGTAGTCGGTTACGCGCATGAGGGGATAGCCCAGCCCGTGGAGATGAGCTTCGAAGGCTTGTATGCCTTTGACAATGTCGCCCGCCTTGTTCACCTCGGCCATCAGCCGCTCGTTAGCGGTCTTGGCGCTGATGACGGTCAGCCCCTCAACTTCAGTCCGGGTTATCGGTTGGGCCATCGCGGCAAGGAAAAGTATGAGGCCGGTTGCAACGAATGCGGTTCGCAGGACGTTCATCGGTATTCTCCCCTTTCTTGATCTCTTTGACGATCAAGGTATCACGGTTGGCGCCAATCGGCTCGTTTTTCAACCGGTTTTTGGGTCTCGCTTTTTCCAACGACATAGAGAAGAGCGGCGATCAGTCCGCCGATTCCCCCGACGACCATTCCAGGATAGCCGCCCAGTTCATAGCCGAGCCATGCGAGAAGTATGGCCGGAACGGTGTAGGCAACCAAAAAGAGCAGCGCCAACCCCGCAATGGCGCCGGCAAGTCCGCCGATCACGGTCCCTAACAGGCAACCGGGGATGCCGAAAGGAAGGCCCACAAAGAAGCCGATGAGCATTCCAAGCGGCGCGCCGAAAGCCATAGCCAACCGGGCAGGGTCAGTCTTAACCGTTGTCCGCTTGGTCATATTGCGATACCGAATTAGATAAGCGGCGCGGAGCGCTAAGTAGGGGTCGCGCTCTTGTCGGCGAGTCGGTCTGCCGGGCGGAGGAGCCTTTTGAACCGGTTTCTTCTGCGGCGGAGGCACATTGGCCAAGGCTTCATAGGCGGCATTGATCCGTTTCATTCGTTCTTCGTAGGCCGATTCGGAACCGGCAGGGGCTTGGTCGGGATGAAATCGCCTGGCTAGTTTAAGGTACGCCTGCCGGATATCGACCGGGCTCGAGCCAGGCTCGATTTCTAATTCGCGGTACGGATCGTGGCCCATACAGTGGAGTCTACCTTGGTAGGTAATCGGGGAAGTTTGCCAGTTTTTGCTTATCGGAACAGGAATCGGCACAACCTGCGTCGAACTTAACGCGGGCGAGGCTAGCGCTTCGTCCGAAACCGAAATCCAAGGAGCGGTTTTTCTCATGAGAAAGTGGTTTACCTTTGTTTTGTGCGGCGTCGTCGTGGCGGCCGCATTTGCCGATACGGGCACGGTCCAGCCATTTGTGGCGGATCGCGTATTAGTTAAGTTTCACGACCAGTTCTTGCCGGAAGGTTGGCGCGCGGGCGATTTGACCAAGGTTCATCCTGCAATTGCCAAGTTGCGACCTGTAGGTGCAAGCTACATCGTTGGCATCGATGTACTGGTGATCGACCTGAAGCCAGGGTCCGACGCGCCGGCGGCCGTTCGGGCATTGGCTAAGCATCCAGATGTTGAGTTTGCCGAATTAGACTTGATTTACGAAGCGCTCTGGACTCCGAACGATCCGCTAAGGCCTAACCAATATGGACTGGGCAAGATCTTTGCCTATGACGCCTGGAATATTTGGCGCGGCGATGCGAACTTCTTCACTTGCGTGGCCGACACAGGGATCGATCATGCTCATCAGGACCTTTCGGGCAAGTATGCGGGCGGTCACGACTACGTGAACAACGATACAAACCCGATGGACGATCATGGGCACGGCACGCACTGTTCCGGCATTGCGGCCGCAATGACGAATAACGGCATCGGCATTGCCGGCGTGGACCCATTGGGCCGGTTGAAGGCCACAAAGGTGCTCAGTTCCGGCGGAAGCGGATCGACGACGAACATCTCCAACGGCATTACATGGGCGGCTAACAACGGATGCCACACGGTCAGTTTGAGCCTTGGCGGCGGCGGATTCTCGAATACCATGAACAACGCCGTGAACTACGCTTGGAACGCGGGATGCGTCGTGGTGGCGGCGGCGGGCAATAACGGCAATACCACGGTCGTTTATCCAGCTGGTTATGCAAACGCGCTGGCCGTTGCGTCTACTACCTCTACCGATGCGCGGTCTTCTTTCAGCAGCTATGGTTCGTGGGTTCAGGTCGCTGCCCCCGGTTCGAGCATTCGTTCGACGCTGCGCAACAACACCTATGGCGACCTGAGCGGCACGTCGATGGCTTGCCCGCACGTTGCCGGCATGGCGACATGGCTCTACAGCAAACTGATCGTCAATCCGGCTCAGCGGAATGTCGTTCATGCGGCTCAGATTAGACAGATCATCGAGGATACGGCCGATCCGGTGGGCACCTTTGTTACTAAGGGCCGCGTCAACATGAATCGCGCTATTCGCGCTATTGTCATCAATGGCGATGTCAATGGCGATGGATGCGTGGACGACCGTGACTTGGCGATGGTATTGGACGCATATGGAGACTCTGGGCCGAACCGAGCCGATCTGAACAATACGGGCATTGTGGACGACGCCGACTTGGCCATTGTGCTGAACTATTTTGGCGTTGGTTGCACGTCGAACTGACGGGTCTGGTTGCGCCCTAAGATAGGCCAAAGGGAGGGGACGCAAGACCCCTCCCTTTAATTTATGGTAGCCCCAGCGGGATTCGAACCCGCGGTCTCCTGGCTGAGAACCAGGCGTCCTAGGCCGCTAGACCATGGGGCCTTACACTTTGATTTTACCTTTGACGGTAGCAAGTTGTCAAGTTTCCAGTACCTCTCGGGCGCGGGCGACGGCGTCTTTCAAGGTTGGTACGATGTTCTGATGCCCTATGTGGCGGTCGAACTCTGCCTGGCGCATCAGCTGCGAAGGCTGCTCTCGCGCTCCGCATAGGATGAGGGTCCGGCCGGTTACTTTGAGCTTATCGGCAAGCAGTTCCAGCGCATGCAGTCCAGTGGCGTCGATTGCGTTCATGTTTCGGAGTCGAAGCACAACCACTTTCGGCAGGTTGTGAAGTTCTTTCTCGACAATTTCAAGCTTATCGGTCGCGCCGAAAAGGAACGGTCCATGGATCCGATAAACGACCGCGCCGTCAGGGATTTCGTTAGCCTGCAGCGAATGGGCAAAACCAGCCTGGACGTAGTCTTTGGTAACGCGGGTTACCGAAGTGGTGAGCGTTACCTTTCGGATATAAAGCAGGGCCGCCAGGATCATTCCGGCTTCGACGGCCACGGTCAGGTCTGCAAACACAGTTAGGGCGAAGGTGATGATCCATACGGTAATGTCGGCGCGGCTGAGCTTCAGAATCTCTGGGATCTCTCGCCACTCGCCCATGTTATAGGCGACAACAAAGAGAATGGCGGACAAAACGCACAACGGCGCGTGCTTCACTAGCGGAGCCGCAAAGACGACGACACAGAGGAGAACAACCGCATGGATCATGCCTGCCATAGGGGTTTTTGCGCCTGAACGAACGTTTGTCGCCGTACGAGCGATGGCTCCGGTTGCGGGCAATCCGCCAAATAGCGGCGTGGCAAGGTTTGCTAAGCCTTGCGCTGTCAGCTCGACGTTCGGATTGTGCTTTTCGCCTGTCATTCGATCGGCAACGACGGCAGATAGCAGAGATTCGATGGCGCCCAACATTGCGATGGTGAGCGCGGGCGAAAGGAGCGCAAGGGCGAGATCGGGCCTTAGCGTTGGCAGTTCAAACTTGGGCAATCCGCTTGGGATTCCGCCAAAACGAGTCTCGATAGTCTCGACAGGCAGGCCGACCCCCCATGCAATCGCCGTGCCGGCCACCATGGCGACAATTGCGCCCGGCACAACCTTTGCAAACTTTGCAAGGAGAACGATTCCCGCCAAAGATGAGACGCTCAACACTGTAGCAGTTAGCGATAGAGAATCCCAATGTTTTGCATAGTCGGCGACCCGATGGAGGAACTCGCCCGGCACGGAGTCCATTTGCAGGCCGAAGAAGTCTCGGATCTGTGTGCTTGCGATCAGGACGGCAATGCCGTTGGTAAACCCAATCACAACGGGTCGGGGCACGTATTTGATAGCCGCTCCCATGCCCGTTACGCCCAAAGCAACAAGGATGGCGCCTGCCAGGATCGTGCAGGTGAAGAGCCCATCCATGCCGTGCTTTTCTATGATCCCGGAGACGACCACGACGAAGGCTCCCGTAGGGCCTCCGATCTGCACCGTTGATCCACCGAGCGCTGAGATGATAAAGCCAGCTATGATAGCGCAGTAGATTCCGGACTGGGGAACGGTACCCGAGGCGATCGCGAACGCCATGGCCAAGGGCAGGGCGACCAATCCGACTGTGATTCCGGCGATGAGGTCCGACGCGAATGCCTTTAAGTTGTAGTTTCGTAGTCGATAGAAGGAAGCAGGTAGGAAATCGCCCTGGTTGAGCATAGGATTCTATTCTACCCAGGCGGGATTCGGACAATGGCCGGCGAAATAAGGCTGTGCATTTGTTCGTCATACCGTGAGAGGTGCGGAGTCTATGAGGCTATTAGGATTCTTGGCGGTCTTGGTCGTTCTGTGCTCGGGATGCAACAACGCGAAGAAGTTGGGGTTTATTTCCGGCAGCGTTACGGACGTGAACGGCAATCCGTTTGTCGGCGCTCAGGTGCGAGCGCAAGGGGGCGGCACAATAGCGGCGACGACCACCCAGACGGGCGCCTATGTTCTGACGGACGTGCCAGAGGGCTTCACCCGGATCATCGCCGAGGCGATAGTGGGCGGCGTGCGGTTCTTTGGTCAGCAAGTGGCGCAGGTTTTTCAGAACGAGCAGACAAAGAGCGTGAATATCATGATGGCGCCGGAAAATCAGTTGGGCGACATTGAAGGTCGGGTTTTAGCGCCGAACGGGTCGCCGATCAGGGGCGCGAGGGTCTTTGTCGGCGGGGCTTTAGCATCAGCAATGGACGTTACAGACAACGACGGACGGTTTTCCATTCGCGATTTGCCGGCAGGGTTTAGTTACCCAGTGGTGGCCTCGGCGCCCGATTTTGAAAACGACCGGCGCGACGACGTTCTGGTTACCGCCAATCAAGTTTCTACGCTTTCCTTCTTGCTGAACTTCTCGAGCAATCGCCCCGTATTCATGCCGGAGGGCCTTTTCGCCACCGCCTACACGCTTCCTCAAATTCCAGAAGCAAGGAGCAACCGGCACGTTCGCGCCTATGATGCGATCAAAGGCTGGTTAGACCCGGATCGACCCAAGGCAACGCTGAAGGGTCGAGCCGTTGGCGGCCACTTTGTAGAGGTCGATCTGGGTTGGGACTTTGAGGACAATCGGAGTATGCTGGGTTTTGGGGTATTTCGGGGCACAAACGCCACGGGACCGTTGAACAACGCGATTGCCTTCTTGCGAGATCCGTTGGCAAGCTACTATGCCGATCTAGACGGAGCGCTTCAGCCGGAGACGTCGTACTTCTACGAGATTGTCGCCTTGAACACGGACTATCTAGACGAGCCGACGCCGGACGGCAGCGAATCGCCCCGGAGCGACCGAGTCTCGGCAAGGCCGTTTCTATCGATCGACATTCTGTCGCCGCAACCGAACGCAATCACGTCTACAACGCCGGTCATCAGCTGGCAGTCGGTACCGCGCGCCGACGCCTATCAGATCATCGTCTACAATCGCTTTCCCGATTACGACGTTGATCCCTACTATCCCATCGATCCCGACAGTCCGGGCGAATCGCGGGTGCCGGCGCCACTGACCAGTTTCGTCTATCCGGGCAATCCGCCTTTAATTCCGGGCCGAACCTACTTCGCCGTAGTGATCGCGCTGACGAACGATGGATCGACCCGTTCGTTCAGTCAGATCGTTCCGTTCGAGGTTCGTTAGGTGGGGCCGGTCGACACAAGCAATAGCCCATTTGCTCGCTTAAGGCCGGGCCCGGCGTTGTCGCTGGGCGCCGGTTCGTTCTGGCAGCCCCGCCGCGAAAAAAACGCAACAGCGTCTCTTCCCCAACTGTTAGGCGCAATGGAGCATGCAGGCACCGTTGATAATTTCAGGCGCTTGATCGGCGAGTCGGATGCGCCTCGCCGCGGTCCGCGGTATACCGATTCCGACCTCTTCAAGTGGATGGAAGCGTGCGCGTGGGGCAATCGGGAGTGGCCGATCACCCAGTTTGGGCCAATTGAGGACATCGTTGTGCGGGCTCAGGGCGCCGACGGTTACCTGAACACCTACTTTGTCGACGAATTGGCCGACAAGCGATTTTCGAACATGATCCACGATCACGAGGTTTACTGCGCGGGGCATCTGTTTCAAGCCGCGATTGCGGCGCGCAGGTCGATCGGCGAGACGAAGCTCTTTGATGCCGCGATACGGTATGCCGACTACCTGTGCGAGGAGTTTGGCCCCGGCAAGCGCGAGGAAGCGGACGGTCATCCCGAAGCCGAGATGGCCTTGATCGAACTGTATCGCGAGACGGGCGAGGAGAAGTACCTGAAGTTGGCCAAGTTCTATCTGGATCAGGTCGATTGGCGCGGCGCGAGCGAGCTAGAAGGCCATGCGGTGCGGGCGCTCTACTTCTGTTGCGGGCTGGCCGACTGCGCGATGGAAACGGGCGATTCCGAGGCGATGGGGGCCCTGCAGCGGTATTGGCAGTCGCTGATGGAGACGCGGCTCTATGTTACGGGCGGCGCAGGCGGGCGACATGTCGGCGAATCGTTTGGCCGACCCTACGAACTTCCGAACGAACGCGCCTATGCGGAAACGTGCGCAGCGATCGCGGTGGCGATGTGGGCGCATCGGATGTTGCTGTTGACCGGCGACGGCCAATATGGCGATGCGATGGAACTGGCGCTGTACAACGGCTTCTTGGCGGGGGTCTCTTTGTCGGGCACGGAGTATTTCTATGTCAATCCGCTACGGTCGAACGGCAAAGCCGAAGGCGACCCTTGGTATCCCTGGGCCAGAAAGGGACCGCCTAAACGCATTGGCTATTACGAGTGCGCCTGTTGTCCGCCAAATATCCAAAGGACCTTCGCGTCGTTGCCGCACTGGTTTGTCAGCCGGACGACGAACGGCGTCTGGGCGCACTTGTTCGATAACGGCGTCATCGAATTGGGGGATGGGGGTCGCATTGTATCCGAAACGGACTACCCTTGGAACGGCGAAGTCTTATATCGATTTGAGACCGATAACCCGTTTGAGTTTCGGGTGCGACAGCCGGAATGGTCGGACGCCCGTTATTGGCTAAATGGGGAAGAATGCCCATGCGATGTTGAGAAAGGCTATGCGAAGATGGCCAGACATTGGCGCAAAGGCGACGAGTTGAAAATCGATTTAGGCTTGAGGGCGGAATGGGTCGAGTGCAATCCGCGGGTTGCCGAGAACAGGGGAAGCGTCGCACTAAAGCGAGGGCCATTGGTCTATTGTCTGGAGGCGGCGGACAACGAGAACGTGCTGGATGCAGTCGTCCGCGCAGGCGCGGAAACAAGGCTCGAACGGTTGGAAAATTTGGACGGCGTGCAATCTTTTCGGTTTAGCGGATTTGTGGACGATGCTGAGTGGCCGACTCTTTATCGTCGCGAAGGAAGCGCCCGTTTGAAGCCGATGGAGTTTGTTGCGGTACCCTACTATGCATGGAACAATCGCGGAGCAGGCGCAATGACGGTTTGGATGAGGCGGGTCGATGAGCGCAAGGGTTAGCATCGGCGCTCGCGCGCCGGAGATTGTAAACGCGATCATCGAGATACCCAAGGGATCGACGAACAAGTACGAGATCGATCCTGAGACAGGGCTGGTAAAGTTGGATCGGGTTCTGTATTCGCCGTTGTTCTATCCATGCGATTATGGGTTTGTGCCTCAGACGCACTATTTGGACGGAGACCCAATCGATGTACTGGTGCTGATTACGCATCCGACCGTGCCTGGATGTGTGGTGGAATCGAAACCGATTGCCGTTCTGGAGATGAGGGACGACAAAGGGCCGGACGAGAAGATCTTGTGCGTGGCGACCAAAGACCCACGATTTTCGGATTGGAACAGCCTGGCTGACTTGCACGAACACACTCAGCGAGAGATTTTCCACTTTTTTGAGGTGTACAAGAACTTGGAAGAAAAGTCGGTCGAGGTCGTGGGTTGGTCGGACGTAGACCTCGCCCGCGACCTGATTCAGCGGTATCGGACCGATTTGAGTTGAGCCGCGTTTCCCGCTTCATCACCAGCCCGCTCTGCAGCAATTTGGGTTATCATATGAGCGCTATGAAGGCGATTTGGCTTGCGGTACTGTGCGCGGCATGCGCGCTCGGCTGGTCCCAGTGCAATCCATCTGTGGTTTGGACGCAAGCACAGGGCGGGTTGGTTACGTCGGTGGCGCACTCGCCCGACGGTCAGTGGGTCGCTTCGGGCTCGCTCGGCTGGCGGTTAACCATTTGGCGAGCGAGCGACGGAGCGCTTTTGCGGTCGATGCTCGCGCCCAACGGCATCTATGCGGTCGCGATTTCGCCGGACGGGGCATTGGTGGCGGCCGGCAGCAACAACAACGTCGATAGCGTCTATCAAATCACAATCTGGAATCCTGCGACCGGCGCTCTCGTGCGAACGATCGAGGAGACGCACAACATAACCGCTCTAGCGTTTTCGCCCGATGGGCAGTTTTTGGCATCCTCGACGGGCGGTTTTGTAGGACGCGAGATCAAGATCTATCGAGCAATCGACGGCGCGCTGTTGAGGACGATAGAAGGGCACAACGGACCCATCTCCAAGATGGTCTACAGTCCTGACGGTCAGCACGTGATTTCTGGCTCCATCGATCAGACGGTACGGATTTGGCGAGTTTCAGACGGCGCCCCGGTTCGGACCATCTCGGACAACGACTATGTCGAGACAGTGGCCGTGTCCAGAGACGGCCAGTACGTCGCCGCTGGCGGCTACTTTGATAATCGAGTGAAAGTTTGGCGAATTTCGACAGGCGAACTGGTGCATACGTTTATCGGACACGGGAATCCGATCCACTCGATTGCTTTTGCGCCAGACGGGTTCTCCCTATCGTCCAGCAGCAGCGATTTGTCGATCAAGATTTGGAGCATGATTACGGGCCAACTTCTCCGAACGCTGGAGTGCGGTTCGGGCAGGCGCATCTGGTCGGTCGCTTACTCGCCATCGGGCAACGCCATCATACATGGTCTGGAGCAGAATGTCCGAAAGAGCCTGAATCCCTACTGGGCGCCGGGCGACTTAAACGGCGACCGGTGCGTAGACGACATCGATTTGGCTCTCATGCTGGAGCTTTTTGGAGCATTGTGCCTGGGCTGTCCGGCCGATGTTGATGGTAACGGCCTGGTAGACGACGGCGACTTGGCGACGCTACTGACGAACTTCGGCTTAGGCTGCTAGTGTTCGCTCTTCTCGATCGCTTTGATCCTGGCGCGGGCGCGCTCTAGGCTCAATCGAAGTTCGGCGCGCTCCTCTTCGTTGGGCGCTTTATCGAGCATCTCTTGAACCCGTTGCATGGCTGTACGGGCACGGTCCAAGTCGAGCTCAGCGCCTAATTCCGCCGTATCGGCCAATACTACGACGCGGTCCGGCAACACTTCTGCAAAGCCGCCAGAGATCGAGAGGACGCCTTCCTTTTGATCGGCAGTGCGGTATTCGATAGTGCCGATGGCCAACTCGGTAACCATCGGCACATGGCCGCCGTAGACGCCGTACGAGCCAACCGCCCCAGGCAGCGTTACCGAAATCGCGCGCGTCTCCAGTACCGTGCGCTCGGCGCTAACGACTGAGAACAGAAACTCTCTCATCAGGCGACCTGTCCTTGAAGCTCCTTGGCCTTTTCAAACACATCGTCCACGCCGCCGCACATGTAGAAGGCTTGTTCGGGCAGGTCGTCTAACTCTCCATCGATGATGCGCTTGAAGCCCTTGACGGTGTCTTCGACGCGGACGTAACGTCCGGGGATGCCGGTGAACTGCTCGGCCACGAAGTTAGGCTGGCTGAGGAAACGCTCGATGCGTCGCGCTCGGTTGACGGCAACTTTGTCGTCGTCCGAGAGTTCGTCAATGCCCAGAATGGCAATAATGTCCTGCAGGTCGCGGTATCGCTGAAGAATCTGTTGAACGCTGCGGGCGACGTTGTAATGGTCCTCGCCCACGATGTGCGGGTCAAGGTTCTTGGACGTGCTGGCAAGCGGATCGACGGCCGGGTAAAGGCCCTTGTCGGCGATGCGTCGCTCCAGGTAGATGTAGGCGTCCAAGTGGCTAAAGGTAGTCGCTGGCGCCGGATCGGTCGGGTCGTCCGCTGGCACATAGATAGCCTGCACAGAGGTGATCGATCCGCGCTTGGTAGAGGTGATACGCTCCTGCAGGGCGCCCATCTCGGACGCGAGCGTTGGCTGATAGCCGACTGCGGAAGGCATTCTACCGAGTAGCGCAGAAACTTCGGAGCCTGCCTGCACGAAGCGGAAGATGTTGTCGATAAAGATGAGCACGTCCTGGCCTTCTTCATCGCGGAAATACTCGGCCATGGTGAGGGCGGTCAGGCCAACGCGAAGGCGCGCGCCCGGCGGCTCGTTCATCTGGCCGAAGACCAGAACGGTTTGGTTGATAACGCCCGATTCGGTCATTTCCAGATAGAGATCGTTGCCTTCCCGCGTTCGCTCGCCGACCCCGGCAAAGACCGAGACGCCCTTATGCTCGGTGGCGATGTTGCGAATCAGCTCTTGGATCAATACGGTCTTGCCCAGTCCCGCGCCGCCGAACAGTCCGATCTTGCCGCCCTTGTTAAAGGGGCAAAGAAGATCGACGACCTTGAGCCCGGTTTCAAGGATCTCTGTCTTGACGTTCTGTTCTACGTAGCTGGGCGTCGATTTGTGAATGGGCGACGTTCGCTCTTGGCTGACCGGTCCCTTCTTGTCGATCGGCTCGCCCAAAAGATTGAAGAGACGGCCAAGCGTCTCGCGTCCGACAGGAACGGTGATCGGCGCGCCGGTATCGACGGCATCGATCCCTCGGACTAGACCATCGGTCGAAGCCATCGAAACCGTGCGGACGGTGTCGTCGCCAAGATGCTGGGCGACCTCGCACGTCAGATCGAGGCCCAACTCCTGGCTGGTTATCTTGATCGCATTGTTGATTTCGGGAAGTTCGCTTGCGGGAAAGCGAATATCGACGACGGGGCCCATCACTTGTACGACCTTGCCTATGTTAGCCATGTTTGCGCTCCATGCAGATTGTCTCCTAAAGTCGCCTTGATTTTACCCCATGACTTGCCGGTTCGTCTCGCTCAGCGCCTGGCTAGACTTGGCCAAAAGCGAACGTTCGTTATCGTCCACGCTCGGTTCGTGAATGGCGACGACGCCTTTGCGTCCGACGGTGGTCGGTAAGGAAAGGCAGACGTCGCGAATGCCAAGAGCGCCATTCTGCAGCGCAGAGACAGGCAGGATTGCTTGCGAATCGCTCTCGATCGCTCTGACGACCTGTTGGATGGAGATCCCGACCGCATAGCCCGCGCCGCCTTTCAATCGGATGACCTCGGCGCCGCCCTTCTTAGTGTAGTCGAAGATCGCGTTCAGGTCGTCCATCGATGCGCCCTGAAAACTCTTGATGCTGGCGCCCCCGATGGTGGCGCTGCTCCAGATGGGCACCATGCTGTCGCCGTGCTCGCCCAATATTAGCGCCTCCACATCGGTCGCGCCAACGGCGAACTTCTCCGCCAAGAGGGACCGAAATCGGCAGGTGTCGAGCACAGTGCCCAGCCCGATGACGCGCTGAGAGGGCAAGCCCGACTCTTTGACTGCCAGATAGGTCAGCACGTCCACTGGATTGGAGACGACCAGAATAACGCAGTCGTCGGCCAAGCGGACCGGTTTAAGACTCGCGAGCACGCTTCGAAACAGATCGACGTTGCGGTTGATCAGTTCTAATCGGCTCTCGTCGGGTTTGCGTCTAAGACCAGCGGTAATCACGACGCACTCGGCGCCCTCCAAGTCCGCGTAGTCGCCCGAGCGGATGCGTTGCGACGAGGACATGGCCGAACCATGCCTCAAATCCAACGCTTCTCCGTCCGCCGCCTCTCGGTTGGCATCGAGCAGTACGATCTCGCTGCCGGTGCCCGTGGTCTGCAAGGCGTATGCGGCGTTCGATCCAACTCGGCCGCCCCCGCCTATAATGCCTATCTTCATTGATCTCCTCCTTGATTTCTAAGCAACGACTCGCATTTCATGGATAATCGCGTCGGTCAGTTCGGTCGTGGTCGCCTTGCCGCCAAGATCGCCTGTCAGTGTTTCGCCTCTCTCCAAAACGCTCAAGACCGCACGCTCAATTCTGTCAGCGGCCTCGATCTCGCCCATGTCCACCAGCATCATCGCGCCGCTCAGGATCAGCGCGATCGGGTTGGCCAAATTGCGACCCGCAATGTCGGGCGCCGAGCCATGGACAGCCTCGTAGAGATGAACATTCTCCCCCACGTTTACGCTCGGAGCCAATCCCAGCCCGCCCACCAAACCAGCGCACAGGTCGGAGAGAATATCGCCATACAGGTTTGGCATCACCATCACGTCGAACTGGTGGGGTTTCGTAACCAGCTGCATACAGGCGTTATCAACGATAATCTCCGAGTACTCAAAGTTCGGAAAGTCTCGGGCGACCTTTTGGCAACACTCCAAAAAGAGACCGTCCGACTTCTTCATGATGTTAGCCTTGTGCACCGCAGTCACTTTCTTCCGATTGTGCCGCTGAGCAAACTCGAACGCATACCGAGCAATCCGAAGGCTGGCGGTTTCGGTGATAATCTTAAGGCTCTCGACAACGCCCGGCACGACCACGTGCTCAAGCCCCGAATAAAGGTCCTCGCTGTTCTCGCGCACCACCACAATATCGACGTTCTTGAACGGCGTCGAGATGCCGGGAGAACTCTTTGCGGGACGGACATTGGCGTACAAGTTCAGCGTCTTGCGCATCAAGACGTTGACGCTGGCATAGCCTGCGCCGATGGGCGTGGTGATAGGACCTTTGATCGCCCAGCGATTGCGAACGATCGACTGAAAAACCTCGTTTGGCACTGGTGTGCCGTATTTGTTGAAGACTTCAGTGCCTGCTTCGTACGTCTCCCACTGGATCGGAACAGCTGTCGCCTCGATCACTTTGACGGTGGCTGCGGCGACTTCGGGGCCGATGCCGTCTCCGGGGATCAGGGTAACGGTGCGATTGGACATTGGTCGGCGTAAGTTTACCCGAGCGGTTCGATAGGAGGCCGAGCAGAATCTGCGAAGTTAGAGAGCATGGACGATGAAGGCTTAATCGAGGCGGCCAAAGCGGCTCGACTGCAGGCTTATGCCCCTTATTCGAATTATCTGGTCGGCGCCGCCATCGTGTGCGAGGACGGCTCGATCCATACAGGCGCTAACGTGGAGAACTCTATCTACGGACTTTCGGTCTGCGCAGAGCGAGTCGCTATTTGGAGCGCGGTCGCCGAAGGGCGCCGCCGGATAACTAAACTGGCGCTGGTTACAGCGGACGGCGGGTTTCCGTGCGGCGCGTGCCGGCAGGTGCTGTTCGAATTTGCCGACCCTGCCGGTTGCCCCGTGCTGATAGCCGACCTTCAGGGCAATGTGCGTCGGACCGATGTCAACGCCCTACTGCCGGAAGGCTTTAGACTGTGACTTCTGTTGAACGGGAATTTTTAGGAATGTAGCACAATTTTGAGTACGAATCGTGCCTAAGATTTCGCGCTTCTTAAGAGTTTTGGGCCGTCCGAATGCTGATCTGAGCGGCCACCTGCTGGGCAATGCTTTTGAGCGCTTGGGCGTGATCGGACAAAGGCATTGCCACTACTGCGGGCTTGCCCGCATCGCTGCTTCGGGATACGTCGGGGTCGAGCGGGATCGAGCCCAAAAAGGGAACTTCCAACCGTTCGGCAATTGCCTGGGCGCCGCGCCCAGGGAAAATCTCGCTGATCTCGCCGCAGCACGGGCATTTGAACGACGCCATGTTCTCCACAACGCCCAAGATCGGCGCCTCTAACCGTTGGAATAGAATGGCCGATTTAGCGGCGATCGAGGCGGCCACATCCTGCGGCGTCATCACCACGACCACTCCGGATAAGGG
Organism: Armatimonadota bacterium; assembly: GCA_013359125.1. NCBI lineage: Bacteria > Bacillati > Armatimonadota > Armatimonadota bacterium. The sequence continues at coordinate 57,601 of JABWCR010000002.1, forward strand.
TACGCCTTGCGCTACGGTGAGGGGCGCGTCGCCCGTGCCTGGCGGCAGATCGACGAGCAGGTAGTCCAGTTCGCCCCATTCGACGTCTTGGAACAGCTGCCGCACCGTGCCTGCGACGATCGGCCCGCGCCACATGGCGGCTTGACCCTCTTCTAACAAAAAGCCGAGCGACATAAGCGAAACGCCATATCGGCGGATGGGCTGCATCTTATCGTTGGCGATGTGCGGCTTTTGGTTCTCGGCCCCCATCATCATGGGGATGCTGGGACCATAGATGTCGGCGTCCAACAGGCCGGTTTTGGCGCCGCTCTCCGCCAGCGCGACGGCCAAATTGACCGAGATAGTCGATTTGCCGACGCCGCCCTTGCCGCTGGCTATGGCGACGATATGCTTCACGCCCGGCAATGCGGAGCCGTCCATGCCGGCCTTCTCCCGCACCCTTGCGGTCATCTGGACTTTGACCTGACCGACCCCCGGGATGGCCGCTAATAACCGTTCGGCTTCGGCCTGCATCTCTTCCTTCACTGGGCAGGCGGGCGTCGTGAGTTCTATGACGGCAGAGGCGATGCCCGATTCGATCTTCGCGCTCTTGACAAAGCCGAGCGAGACGATGTCGCGTCCCAAGTCGGGATCGACGATCTGCGAAAGGCTCGCTAAAATTAGGGGATCGAGGTCTTGGCTCATGCCGCCTCATTCTACCTAACGGGTATCATTTTGTCCGTATGGTCAACACCCCTCTCATCTTTGAACGAAGCGTACCGAACCGTGTTGGAATCGAGCCCCCTGCCTGCGATGTGCCCAAGAAAAGTCTGAGCGAACTGCTCGGCGAGAGCAATTTGCGAACCGATGCGCTGATGTTGCCCGAAGTGAGCGAAATGGACGCCGTGCGGCACTATACGCGGCTTTCGCAGAAGAACTATGGCATCGACACAGGGTTCTATCCGCTGGGGTCGTGCACGATGAAGTACAACCCGCGCATCAACGAAAAGGTGGCCGCGCTGCCCGGGTTTGGCGCGATCCATCCTCTGCAGCCGGCTTCGACGGTGCAGGGCGCCCTTAAGATGCTTTTCGAGCTTCAAAGCGATCTGGCGGCGATCACCGGCTTTCCACAGGTTTGCGTGCAGACTGCCGCCGGGGCGCATGGCGAACTGCTTTGCCTGATGCTGATCAAGCGGTACCACGAATCAAAAGGAGAAGGCGGCGCCCGCCGTTACATTCTGATACCCGACTCGGCGCACGGCACTAATCCGGCATCGGCGGCGCTCTGTGGTTACGAAGTTAAATCGATTCCGACCAACGCAGAAGGCGATACCGATTTGGAAGCGCTCTCAGCGGCGTTGGACAGCTCGGTTGCCGGCATGATGATGACCAACCCGAGCACGCTGGGGCTGTTTGACCGTAATGCCAAGGAGGCGTGTCGGCTGTTGCACGAGGCCGGAGCGCTGGCTTTCTGCGACGGCGCGAACATGAACGCCCTGGTTGGTATTGTAAGGCCAGCGGACGTTGGCTTCGACTGCATGCATCTAAACCTGCACAAGACGTTTTCGACGCCCCACGGCGGAGGCGGGCCGGGCGCCGGGGCGATCGGCGTCTCAGCCGCGTTAGAGCCGTTTTTGCCAACGCCGCTGATCGTCAAGTCGGGCGACGGGTACGGCCTTGAGCACGATCGGCCTCAGGCCGTTGGGCGGATCCACTCTTTCTATGGCAACTTTGGCAATCTGCTTCGAGCCTATGTTTACATTCGATCGTATGGCGGCGACGGATTGCGCGCAATAGGGGAGCATTCCGTGCTGAACGCAAACTACATGCTTTCGCAGATTAGGGAGGAGTTCCCGCCTCATGTGGATCGATACTGTATGCACGAGTGCGTCGTAACGGCGGAGCGATTTAGGCAACACGACGTACGAGCCTTCGACATTGCCAAGCGGCTGTTGGACTACGGTTTTCATCCGCCCACCATGTACTTTCCGCTCATCGTGCCAGAGTGCTTGATGATCGAGCCGACCGAGACAGAAAGCAAACAGACCATCGACTCCTTTGCAGGCGCATTGAAAACCATCGCGCAAGAAGCCCGCGAAAATCCCGACTTGTTGCACGACGCGCCGCTGACGACGCCCGTGCGTCGTTTGGACGAGACGGCGGCCGCGCGCAACCTGCGCCTAAGGTGGCAAGGCGAGACGGTCTATCCCGAGGACGTTCCGGCTTGCGCGTGCTGATCGAGTGGAGCGGAGCTGCCGAGCGCCAAATGGCTCGGGACGCCGAACTGTTCGAAACCCTCAAGGCAGGGGAGACCGCGCTCCGGATTTACGATTGGGATCGACCAGCGCTGACCATCGGTTCTAACAGGCCGCTCGATCCTTCCATCGGCAAAGCGGCGAGAGAGCACGGCATTTGCGTCTATAGGCGTCCTACCAGCGGCGATGCAGTGCTGCACGGGCACGACGTTACGATTGCGCTGACCGTTCGTTCCCCTCAACCAGGCAAGCGAATCAGTCCTCGTTGGCTGATAAGATCCGTCGGCGAAAGGATGATCGGCGCTTTCGGGATGCTCGGGATTAGAGCCGTTCAAGGTTCAAATGCTGTAGGAAGGTCTTCGTCTCAATTCGATTGCTTTAACAACTCTGCGCCTGCGGACATAGCGGAGGCCGAGACCAGCGTCAAACTGATCGGGTGCGCCTACCGAGTGGCCGAGCATGGCGCGCTGTTGCAGGCGTCGATACCGGTTCGCCGTCCGATCCACGATCGGCCGCTCTTTGGGCACGAGATCAAGGTGTTTAAGCTTCTCGAACGCGATGCGGTGGCCGAGGCGCTGGCAGCCAGTTTTTCAGACTTCTAGGCCGTCGTCCGGCACATATTGGCGGAGATATTCCGCCGATTCTTGCAAGTCCGCCAAAATCTGCGCTTCGGTTACGGTCGAACCGGGGATGTATTCTAAGACGAGGCAGATCTCTTCTGGCGGCGCAATGCCGGGGAAAGGCTTGCTCTCCGCAATGGCGTCGATCGCGGCATCCATCCGCACGAAGCCCTTTTCGTTGTGTCTCGCAGTGAACGGCCAATGATGGCTGGCATCCGGGGTGGTCTGTTGAAGGTGGATAACGCGGCACGCTTGGGCATAGCGTCGGAGCCATTCTCGATAGTCGGTGTCCGGCGCGTCCAATCCATAGTGCATCCCGCAGGCGTGTCCAGTATCGACCGTAAGGAACACTGGAACCCCGGCCTTCTTGTCGTTGGCTTCTCGCAGAAAGCGGCCCGCTTCATCCAGGGTCCATGGCTTTTCGCTCGGGATGTACATCTGTTCCTGAAAGATCGCGGTTAGTCCGCGTTCCTCTACCAAGACGGATAGTCCTTGGAATGTTTCTATCAGGCGGTTCCAGAGTCGCTCGGTTTCGTCGGAATCGGCCAGGGTTTCGACCGAGAAGGCGTCCCAGTGCCCTCCGATTGCAGGAGCGCCAATGGCGCAGGCAAGCTGGGCGGCCTGTTCGATCCATTGCATCATTCGCGCTCGAACCGTCCCGCTATAATGGCTCAATCCGTGAAAGCGATGCGTGGCCACGCCCGTGTAAAGATCAACAATCTGGAGCCCTTTATGTCGAGCGATGTTGCCGAACTCGGAGGCTGCATCGCTCTGATAGGACTCATCGCCGCTGAAAAAGGGATCGAGCACATCGGCGCAAAAACTAAGGCGGCGAAAACCACAGGACAACGTTACATCGACCCAGTTTTCCGGCTTTTCCCAACGGCGCGTTAGGAAAGCGCCGTTGACGCCGATCGTCAGCTTCATGCCGCGAAGAGTTTTATCAGAGCCTTGCGATGCTCCTCGGTAGCGACCAAGATAACGGTGTCCCCGGGCGACATCACCATCTGGGAGCAGGGCAATGGCTGACCGTCCCGCACAAGGGCGGCGATCAGGCTTCCTTCGGGCAGCTTCACCTCTTCGACAGCCTTGCCGACAACGGGGGAGTCGGGCGTGATTTCGGCCTCGATAATCTCTATTTGACCTCGCTGAAGAGCGCCGATCGGCAAGACTTCGCCCACCTCGACTTCTTGCTCCAAAAGGTTGATGATGTATCGCGTGCTACAGATCGTCTCCAGAATGCCCAGTCGCTTGAAAAGGCGCTCGTGGCGAGGGTCTCGCACTCGCGCCAAAATGCGCTTGACCTTAAAATAGTCCTTTGCCAATTGCGAGATGATCAGATTGTCCTCGTCATCGCCCGTAGCCGCCACAACAACGTCTGCACGCTTGGCTCCGGCGCTGTTCAGCACGCGCACTTCACAGGCATCGCCATGGATCACGATATCGCTCAGTTCGTGTCCAAGATGCGCCGCGCGCCGACGATCCTTCTCAAGCAGCGCCACTTCATAGCCTTGTTGGGCCAGAGCCTTTGTAAGGTAGTAACCGACATCTCCGCCGCCCGCAACGATCACAAACATTTCGATCTCCTATTCGCTCATCAGCTGCTGTAGTTCTGGCAAAAAAGCGTTGTATTGGTCGATTGGGCCGGACGGCTGCTCGGTCAACCAATCGCGCCAGAGACCCGCGACCATGGCCCCTGGCGTAATGGTAAAAATGCCTTGATTCCGATAGGCGTCGGCGCGAACGGGGTCGTTGACTTTCGCCCCGACTCGTTTGACGCCATAAAGTTCGCGCGCCATCTGAGCGACCATCAGATTCGTGTTGTCGCCCTTTGTGCATGATACGAAGGCCTCGGCGCCTTGTAGGCTCGCCTTCTGCAGGGTGTCTTCGTCCAGACCGTCGCCAACCACCACTTGGCACTTGTGCCGCTTGCCCAGACGGGTAAACGAGGTCGAATCGACATCGATCACGGTAACTTGGTGTCCCTTCTCGCTCATGATCAGAGCCAATGCCGATCCGCTCCGTCCGCATCCCAAGATGACTAAATGCATGCCTTATCCCTCCTCAGGAAATCGCACAGCCCATACGCCGCACTGAGCGTTTCGCAGCACAATGTCCAGGTTGTCTCCCATTAGAGCCACACCAATCCCTTTTCGGCGCCCGGCTTCCATTACGATCACGTCTACCTTTGTGTCTTCCGCCCTTTGCAGGAGCGCTTTGGCAACTTGGTGCGAACGAATGACTTGAGCGGCGCCTTCTATGCCAGCGTCGGTCATGATGGTTTTTGCGTTAGCGATCGCCGCTTCTGCTTGCGCCATGCCGGGCGGATTCGGATCGTCCGTCGAGACGGAACGGGGCAGTTCTAGGACGTGCACCGCCTCGATTTCAGCCCCTACTGCCATAGCGACCTCGCAAGCCAGTTCTAAGGTGCGGCGGTCGTTGGCACGGCCAGGCACTGCGACCAACAGCTTCTGGGGAAGGCTTTCTTCACCGGCGTCGCCAAAGCCAAGCAAACGCATACCTTTCAATCTTACCCCAAGCCAGGAAGCGGGGTCTCTTTGGCGAAGAATCGAGCAATGCAACTTGAGTTCGAAGCCTTCTCCGTAACGAAGAAAGTACCTCTCACCATCAGCCGCGGCACGACCGCACAGACTCATAATGTTTGGGTGCGAATCAGCGGCGAAAGCACTGAAGGTTGGGGCGAGGCTTCGCCGTTCGGCGTGGGCGACACGGCTCAATCGACCGATCTCATCTTGTCCGAACTTGCGAGGTCGAGGCCGTTGGTCGGTTCGATCGAACCGTGGGAGATTTCAAGAACTGAAGGCCTACTGATCGGCGAGAAGGTGTGCTCTGCCGCTCGCACGGCTATCAATCTGGCGCAATGGGATTGGGTAGGGAAGAAGGCCGGATTGCCGGTCTGGAAAATGCTGGGCTTGGGCCGTAACAATCTCGTCCCAACTAGCGTAACAATTGGCATAGGATCGCCCCAAGAGGCGATTGAGCGACTGGACAAGTGGCGTCAAGAAACATCTGCGGCGTCTCTGAAGATTAAATTAGGAAGCCCTGAAGGCACAAGCGCGGACAAGGCGATGATGGAGGCTCTGATCAAGGAAGCCGGAGACGGCATGGCGCTGCGAGTAGACGCGAACGGCGGTTGGTCTCTATCGGACGCGATCGAGATGTGCAACTGGCTGAAAGGGCGCGGGGTCGATTATGTCGAGCAGCCCCTCAAGCGCGGAAACGAGGAGGAACTGATCGATCTTAAGCGCTCCACATCGATGCCCATATACATCGACGAGAGCTGTTGGACCAAGGCCGACATCCTCGCCTATGCCGATCGGGTCGATGGCATCAACATCAAACTCATGAAGTGCGGCGGAATCAGCGAGGCTTTGCGGATGGTCGCAGTGGCCAATGCGCTGGGCATCAAGGTGATGTACGGCTGCTATTCCGACACGTCGCTAGCCATATCGGGCGCGTCCCAAATCTCGTCGCTGGCAGATCATCTCGATCTGGACAGCCACTTGAACTTGGCCGACGACCCGTTTGAGGGAGTCTCTATGATCGATGGCCGAATTGTGCCGACCGACCGACCGGGCTTGGGGGTCGTAAGGCGTGAGAATTGAGCCTAATACAAAGTCGGCGATCTTGTATCACGGCGGCTTCTTGGGTCCCTACGGCAAGACCGGCAATGCTCTGTTGCGCTACGCGGACTTTGACTTTGTGGCCGTCATCGATAGCGAGCGCGCAGGGCAATCGATCGAGGCTCTGAGCGGCATCCCGTGCAAGGCGCCCATAGTCGCCACGGTGGAAGAAGCGCTGGCCTATGGGCCCGAAGTTCTCTTTATAGGCATTGCGCCGCCCGGCGGCACTCTGCCTGAGCCATGGCGTGCAGACATTGTGTCGGCGCTGAAGGGAGGCATGAGCCTAGTGAACGGCCTGCACGGCTCAATGGCGGAGGACCCTGAGTTCGCCGCGGCGCTTCAGCCCAATAGGTTCATTTGGGACTGTCGATTGCCGGAAAAGATATCGACCAACGGCTCGGGAGCGGCCAGAACGCTGGACTGTTTTCGCGTGCTGACCGTAGGCGCAGATATGGCGGCCGGCAAGATGACTACAAGCCTGCTGGTTCATCGCGCTCTGGTTGGAGAAGGCATATCGAGCCGCTTTCTGGCAACCGGACAGACCGGGATCATGATATGCGGCGAGGGGTTTCCTTTAGACGCCTATCGCGTCGATTTTGCAAGCGGGGCTGTGGAGACCTATGTCCGGCGCATGGCCGACTGCCGGGTGTTGAACATCGAAGGCCAGGGATCGCTGTTCAATCCAGCGTCTACGGCGACGTTGCCTCTGCTTCGAGGCGCTCAGCCGCAAGCGATGATTTACTGTACGCGGGCTTTTCAGACGCATTGCCGCCGATACGACCATGTGCCGATTCCGCCGCTTCCTGAGGCTATTCGAATTTGCGAGGAGGTTGCGTCCGCGGGCGGCTCGTTCGAACCGGGCAAGGTCTTAGGCATCGCGATCAACACGTTTGGTCTGGACGAGCAAGAGGCTCGGCGCGCAATCGACGAGGCTGAGAGCTCTACTGGACTTTGTGCAACCGACCCGGTTCGCTTTGGGGTTCGGGGCATCGTCGAAGCGATCAAGGCGCAGCTCTGATGTTCCAAGAGGTATCAGTCAGGTCGCAAGAAGGTCTTAAGAAAGACCTTGTGGCAGTCGAGGAGCCGCTCGCGATCACGCTTATTCAGGAGCGCGCAGAGGGTTGCGAAGAGCATCCATTTGCCATCACCATGCGTACGCCGGGGAACGACTATGAGTTGGTCATGGGTCTCTTGTTCACAGAGGGCGTCGTATCGGCTGCCAGCGATGTTCAGGCAATGGCCTGCTTAGAGGGCGACGAGAATGTGATGACGGTGCGACTCCTGCCGAGCGTGGCCATAGACCCAGATCTGTTTCGTCGCAGCGTTACGGCCACTTCCGCATGTGGGCTGTGCGGTCGCGTTGCAATCGACAACTTGTTGGCCGATTATCCTAAGGCCGTGTGGAGCCTTCCGCCCTTAAAGGCGTCTCTGCTTTGTCAATTGCCGTCCGTTGCTCAAGAAGCGCAGGAGCTGTTTCGGACCACGGCCTGCGCTCATTCGTCGGCTTTGTTCGACCCGCATGGTCGCTTGATCAAGCTCTTTGAAGACGTGGGCCGCCACAATGCCATGGACAAGTTGATCGGATGGGCGGCGATCAACGACCAACTTCCGTTAGAAAACCGCATAGCCCTGTGCAGCGGAAGGCTGGCATTCGAGCTCGTTCAAAAGAGCGCGCGGGCCGGCATTCCGATCCTGGCTGCCGTCGGGGCGCCGACCTCGCTAGCGGTCGAATTAGCCGAGAGAACAGGCATTACGCTGGTTGGATTCTTGCGCCAAGACCGATTCAACGTCTATGCTCACAGCGAGAGAATCTCATGTTGAGCCTGCGGTGCGCGATCCTCGCGGGCGGGCGCTCGTCGCGCCTCGGCCAAGACAAGCGATTTCTCTCGATCCGAGGTCGAACTTGCTTTCAGCGGGCGTTGGACGCCGTTGCCGAGTTAGATCCTGCGCCATTCCTGCTGGTGCGGGACGAAGAGGATGCTCGGCAGTTAAAATGCGCGACGTGTGCGATTCTTACAGACCCTTTGCCCGGCGAGGGGCCTTTGGCGGCGCTGGCCAACGCGCTGGACCGCCTGGACAAAGATTGGCTGCTGCTTCTGGCCGTGGACTATCCGCTTGTAACGCCTTTCTTCCTTAAGCGCATGACGACCTATGCCGAAAGAGACGGCAGAGATTCGCTCTGCATTGTGCCCTGCGAGGGAGAGATGCCGCATGTAACCTGCGCTCTCTATTCGAAGCTGACCGCACCTTCATGCCAGAAGTTTGTGGACGAAGGCGGGCGATCGATACAGCGATGGATACGCACCCTCTCGCCCATTTCGTTCGTCGATGAGTCGATTTGGGGCCGTTGGGGAGCGTACAAGCCGTTGCTCAATTTGAACACGGTCGCAGACCTTGAGGCGTTGGAAAGCCTAGACGAGCAAGGGTATACTTGAACCCAAATTCGAACCACGGAGGGCGTTTCGACATGAACCTTGAACAACGATTGCAAGATGCTATAGAGCCCTATCGACTTCTGAATCACCCGTTCTATCAGGCTTGGAGCGAAGGGACCTTGCCGATTGAAAAACTGCGCGTCTATGCGGAGGAGTACGGCGCCCTGGTTGGACTGCTACCGATGGGCTGGACCGTTCAAAACGACGAGGAAACCCAGCACGAGGAAGAGGAGCATATCGAACTGTGGGAAGAGTTTGCCCACGGCCTTGACACGCACGCTGGGGAAGGCACGATCGCCCAGACTAAGACCCTGGTGGAAACGACCAGACGGCTGTTCGGCAACCGGGCAACCGCGCTCGGGGCGCTTTATGCGTTCGAAGTGCAGCAGCCCGAGACAGCCTCGTCCAAACTAGACGGTTTGCGACAGTTCTATAGCCTGCCGACCGAGGTGGAGCCTTACTTTATCGAGCATAGCAAGAACCATCACGAGGCCGAGAAACTGATAGCCCGACTGACGCAGCTGAGCGATGAGGACCAGGCGATCGCGATCGCTGCTTGCGGCGAGATGGCCAAGGCGCTCTACGACGCCCTGACCGGCATTCACGGCGAAGCTGCAGCCTGAGTCTCGATGATCTGTTGAGGGGCGATGCCAGCGTCTAGGCTCGCCCCCAAAGCCTTCGCCGCGTCTGTATCGAAAAGCACCCCGATCAATTCCGAACCCGTAACCGTGCCGCCCTGTCGCCACACCAACTCGCAGATTCTATGAAAGACGCTGGTTACGTTCGTGGCGTCCAAACGGGACAAATTCAGGGATATCTGGGCATGGCCTCGTTGGGGGAGCCAGACGCCGATCGCCCGAACGCCGGTCAGCTCTGGCTCGGTGTCTCGCAATTCTCGCACCTGCTTGGCCACTTCTTTAGCACACTGCAAGTCGTCTGCCGTTAAGTTCACGTTAAACGCGGCCAACGGTCGGCGCACGCCCATTATGGTAGCGCCCGCCGTTGGATGTAAGCGCGATCCGCCATAGTCCGGCTTTCGCAAGCCGTTCAAGGTCTGACCGACCCATCCTTCAAACTCGCCTTTGCGCAAAGTCGGCAGGTCGGCAATTCGTCCCGGTTTGGCGGATTGTTCATACAAATAGACTGGTGTGCCAACGTCCTTCGCATAACGCTTGGCAATGCGATGAGACGCGATGACTGCTTCCTCTTCTCTTGCTGGATCAAATAACACGAACGGCATCACATCCAGCGCGCCGATCCTTGGATGCGCGCCTTCGTGCTTGTTAAGATCGATCATCTCTCGCGCAACCATGCCCGAGTCGATGACAGCCTTGGCAACGTGCCGCGCGAGGCCAGAATAGGCAAAGACAGTGCGATTGTGATCGGCATCGGGCCATTCGCCATGAAACTCGACGCGATGGGACGCAATGGCGTCTCGGATTGCTTGGAGGACCTTTGGGCGACGGCCCTCTGAGAAGTTGGGGACGCATAGAAGGCGCAAACCCTTCATGCCGCCAAGTTTACCAGCCTGTTATGCGGCCAGTCCTTGGAGAGGCGATTCGCTCAACTCGGCTTCGCAGCCAATGATCACGGCTTGGAGCTGATTAGGGGTCAGTTTTAGGATTTCGAGAGTCCACTTTGGAGGCGCCGGCTCTTCTTCTTCGATCTGTTTCCTGACAAGATGGGCCGTCCAGTCCGCAAGTTGAGTAACGGCGGTCAGCCAGGGTTCTTCGAGCGCGGCAGGGTCATCCTCATGATGCTGTCCGATCGCATTTGCAAGATTTTCGGGGAATCGCCAGTGGAGGCTGACCAAACGACCCAGCTCCGCATGTTCGCAAGTGAAAATCTCTTGCTCGGCGGGCAACGTCGGTACGCCTTGGGCGACCAGTTGCTCTACCAGATCGTAATCTTCGCCGCCATATCGATCCAGCAGCGGCTTGCCAATGTCGTGCAACAATCCGGCGGTGTAGGCCTCTTCGGGCGATGCTTCGTGAGATTGGGAGGCGATCAGCCGGGCGCACAATCCGACATCGATGGAGTGTCGCCACCACTGCCTTCTTCGAACGTTCTCTCGATCGGCCTTGCCTAAGAACAGCTCGAACATGCCAGCCGTGGTCGCGATGTGGCGTATTGTCTGAAAACCCAAGAAGACCACCGCTTCCTTAATCGAAGCAATCTTTCGCGGCAGACTGTAGTAAGCCGAATTGACGGTGTTCAAGACGCGAGAAGACATGCCGGGGTCGATCGAGATGACGGCTTCCAATTCTTTGGCTGTGGCATGGGGATTGGACGTTAGGTCGATAACTTGATGAACGACCTGAGGCAGAACCGCAATGTCCCGGATCTGTGCGATTATCTTGTTGCCATCGTTCATCTATGTGCTCCTTGGCAAATCTATCCGCTGTAGATAACGCGGACAATCTCCTCGATCGTTGTTTCGCCCATCAGCGCTTTGCACAGCGCGTCGTACTTCAGCGGTCTCATGCCCGTTGCCAGCGCCGTTTCTCGTATGCTGTGCGCTGCAGAGTGCTTCAGTATCTGGTCCCTAATCTCGTCGTTGATCGTCATCAGTTCGTGCAATCCCGTACGGCCCTTGTATCCCGTCCGCTTGCAGAAGTCGCATCCCGCGCCGCGATAGAGCTTGACTCGTTCGGGCGGATTGGGCAAGTCGAAACCCTGAGCGAGCAATTCATGGTAGGGGATTGTGTACTCTTCCTTGCATCGAGGGCAGATCGTTCGGGCCAGTCTTTGCGCCAGTACGGCGACCAAAGACGAAGCGATCATGAAGGGTTCGACGCCCATTTCGGTCAGGCGAGGCGGCGCGCTGGGGGCGTCGTTCGTATGCAAGGTAGACAGGACTAAGTGCCCGGTCAAAGCCGATTCGACCGCGATTGTCGCCGTCTCTTGGTCTCGCATCTCGCCGACCATGATGATATCGGGGTCTTGACGAAGCATGGCTCTCAAAGCCCGTCCGAAGGTCAAACCGGCCTTGTGGTTAACCTGCACCTGGTTGACGCCCGCAAGTTCATATTCGGCAGGATCCTCTGCTGTAATTATGTTGACCAATCCGGTGTTAAGTTGCGAGAGAATTGAGTAAAGGGTTGTGGACTTTCCCGAACCTGTAGGGCCCGTTACCAAGATGATCCCATAGGTGCGCGCGCAGACCTCTTCTAATTTCGTCAGCGTGTCGCTCAAAAAGCCTAGCTTGCTCAGACCGATCCGTATGTTGCCTTTGTCCAGGACGCGCATGACGACTTTCTCGCCATAGAGACAAGGCAGGGTGGAGACGCGAAAATCATACTCGTGCCCATCGATCGTCGCGCTGATGCGATTGTCCTGAGGCACGCGCTTCTCGGCGATGTCCATTTCGGACATGATCTTGAATCGCGAAACGAGCGATGCCTGCACGCGCTTGGGCAGCACCATATTGTCCAGCATGACGCCATCGACGCGGTAGCGAACTTTGACGCACTCTTTAGTCGGCTCGACGTGGATGTCGCTCGCGCCGTCCGCAATCGCCTGAGTGATGATCATGTTGGCCAGGCGGACAATTGGCGCGTCTTCGCCCAACTCTCGGAGTTCTTCGACGCTGAGCTCCTCTTCTTGCTCTTTGGTGATGGCGATCTCGTTGCTTGCAAACTCCTGCATCACCTGTTCGACGGCTTTGACCACCGAGGCGTCGTTTCGGTAGTATTGGCGCTGGATGGCCTGTATATCCTCTTCGACAGCAATGTAGGCCTCGACCTCGCAACCGGTCAGAAGGCGGATTTCGTCGATGGCAAAGATGTCGAGCGGCTTGGCCATGGCGACACAGAGCCGGTTGTCTTCGTGCTTGAAAGGAACGGCTTTGTACCGTCTGGAGGCTTCGGCCGAAAGGAGCTTGACGGCGCCTTCTTCGGCGCTCGTTTCGCTCGGATCGTAAAAGGGCACTCCCCAGTGCGCGCCCAGGGCGCGAGTGCGGTCTCGGTCTGTTATAAAGCCAAATTGCACGAGGATGTCGCCTATCGGTTGAGTGGCGCCTTCCTCGTGCTGTTTGGCCAATGCCTGCTGCAGCTGGTCGTTGTCGATCAGCCCGAGCTGAACAAAGAGTTCCCCTGTGTACAGTGTTTCATTCCCCCGTTCTTCTCCAAGGTTGGGCGCCGCCGGACGACGGCGCCCAGACCATAGTTACTCTCGCTCATCCGATATGAGCCTAACCGTGATCATGATGACGATCTCCGATTGGCCGCGCTCTTTGCTGTCTTTGCGGAACAGCTGGCCGATGATGGGCAGGTCGCCTAAGAGCGGCACCTTTTCCATCTTGCGAATCTCGTCTTCGCGTATGAGACCACCGATAACGATCGTCTCGCCATCCCGGATGCGGATGGTCGTGTTGGCAAATCGGCGCGCTACCTGTGGCAGGCTGCCGCCGCCGGGCACCTGAAGGAAGCCCGTGATAACGGACGCTTCGGGATGAAGATTGAGCGTGATGAGCGAATCTTCGTGCACCCTGGGCGCCGCCTGAAGGATTATTCCAGCATTGACCTTCCCAGTCTCAATATTAATTCCGGTCGAGGTCTGCTGGATCGATTTGACGTAGTTGATCTCGTCGCCGATGAAGATCGTGGCTTGGCGCCCGTCGAGCACGGCGACCTTAGGACTGGCCAACAGGCGATTGCGCTGATCGGTCATCATGGCATTGAGGGTCGCGTTGACTTGCCACGGAATCTTGATCAAGCCAAACCGAATGCCTTCATGGTTTCCAGAGACGTTCAGTTCGTTCGTCCAGGGAGCATAGTTGCTGTTGCTCGGGTTGAACTGCTTAAAGTCCCAATCGATGCCGATCTCGCTGAGCTTTCTGTCGATCAGATCGACGACTTTTGCCTCGATCAAGACCTGAGGCACGCGCACATCGGCTTGCGCCAGCACGTTCAGCGCGCGCTCTACATCGCCGGTCGGGCCATAGAGGAGCAGCGTGCTGGGCGACTCCATACCGGGCGTTGCGGCCGTCGATGTGGAGGTTCCGCCCGATGGAGCGCCTGCGCTGGCCGATTGAGAAGAACCCGAAGCGCCTGCGGAGTCGCTACCGCCTTCCGACGATCCGGCGCTGCTGGTCATGGCCGATCCTCCGCCCAGAGTCGCATGGCTTACGAGCGGCATCGGACCCAAAGCGACCGAGACGGTCGGAACCATCTGCTCGACGATTTTCTTCAGGTCGCGGGCGTCGGAGTACTTAACCCTGTAGGAGTGGGCGACAATCTGAGAATCGTCCGACACGGTGCGTTGAAACTCCAACACGGCTTCGCGAGCGGCGACGACCGAATCTTTCGGGCCGGAGAGCACGATGTAGGGCATGGCCGACTTTTCGGGCACGCTTGATTTAACGCTCGGAAACTTAGCCGTTATGTAGTTTGCCACTTCGCCGGGAGACGTGTTGACCAAAGGGATCACATCGGTCAGCATCTCTACATTGGTTGGGATTGGGGAGCGCGAGAACTCGGCTATCGAACTTTCGGAGCCTACGATATAGGCGCTGTCCAACCGTCTGTAGTGGAACTTGCTCAGTCGTGCGACTAAGTTCAGCGCTTCATCGACCGTTACATTGGTCAGGCTGACGGTGATCTGCCCCTGAACTTCTGGGCTGGTTACAATGTTCACGCCCGATTGATAGGCAAGAGCCTTGAGGACATCGGTGATCTCGGCCCGAACAAATTCGAGCGAGATTCGAACATCGCTGGCGGTCGTCCTGTAATCAAACCGACTCGTGCGCGAAGCGACCGTCATGGGCTGGCTTGCTAAAATGGCAGCCGGCGGCTCGACGGGAGTCTGGGCAGCAATGACGGCCTCGCGCAATGGCTCGGCCAGGTTGGACGACTTGATGGGCTCTGCCCGCTGGGGCGGCGCTGGTTTGGCATTCTTGCCCAAAACGATCTGGTAGCCGTTGTCGACGGTGGTCAGCCGATAGGGCGTCTGGCCCTTAAGCGTCAGCACCAGCCGCACTTTAGGAGGCTTGTTGGTGTACCAACCATACCGATAGCTGGCAAGATGCGGGTCGTTCAATCGCTGGGTTTTGGGCTTGCCATCGAGCGACGCGCTAAAATCGACGACCAACAGGTTGCCTTTCATGGATGCGATGGTCGGCTTTGGCAGCGCCTTGCCTTCGATCGTAACGGCGCATCCGCCGTCCTTGCAACTGGTGTGAACGATCTTATCGACTTTCTGGGCGTTGGCGCACACGATGGCTGCCAACGCGATGAGTATGGCTATCGGCCTCATTGTTTCCGGCCTCCTTGACTGTATTCTTCGGAACCTTCGTGCTCTTGGCCTGGGCGAAGCTCGAATCGTTCGCCATGGCCCGAAATCGTCACCGAACCGCGTTTGACTTCGACCAGGCGATAGCCGTTTCCTAAACTGTCGCCTGGACGAGCAAAGCGGGTTGTTCCATCAGCGTTTCTGACGATGGCCAATGATTTAGGGCCCTGTACGACGCCCTCGATCGTGGCTGAAAGTATAGGTTTGCTCGGCGGCTCTTCTACATTATTCGGGTCTGCCTCGCGCAGACCAAACGATCCGGTCAGCGGCGGCAAGGGCTGATCGATCCGGTATCCGCCGTTCGATCGGTTCGTTGCGACCGGTTCGTTATTCTCCGGTTGAACAGGCTTCAGCGAGAATCGACGATCCGGCTTGAAGGGGTCCTGCTGAGGCAACTGGGCGAGCATCGTTGCATTCATCAGATTCGCCCCATCGTTCGCGTCTGGCTTTTTGGAGGTATCCTCTGCGCTCTTTTCGGCCTTGTCGACAGGCGGATCGCCGCCCATGTTCTGATACTGCCAAAAGCCGACTGATAGAATGACGAGGGCAAGCGCGCCCAACAGCGCCAACGGAGGCTTCTTGCCTGCGTCGCCAGCTTCGCTTTTGCTTTTTAGTTTGTCAAGAAATCCAGCCATCGCCTATCCTCCTTGGCCGCTTGCATTGTCGTTTGCCGCTTGTTTGAAGATAATCGCCTTGACTTCCGTCGTTACTTCTAACTGAGGATTCCCGTCGCTGTCCGCGTCGGCCTTTGTCTGCACCGTTACACGCTGGACAGCGAGGATCTTAGGGAACTGATTGAGCGCTTTTAAGAACCGCATCGTGGCCCAGAAGTCTCCTTTGACCGCCACCGAGATAGTTTGCTCGTCGTACGGCTTTCTGACTTTGGGCGCGGTCTCGGTTTGGGCGTCGCCTTGCGGCGGCTTGGCCGTGGCCGCTTGGCTGACCGGCCTAACGGCTGCAATCCTCAAACCAACGCTGGTCGCCATCGCCTCCATCTGTTTGAGCAGGGTTGGCACGTATTCGCGCGGAGTAACGCCCTGTTCGAGATAGGCGATGTGGTCGTACAGACCGTTGATGGTCGCGTTAAGGACCTTTAGCCGTTCTGGAGAGGCCTTGGCCGCGACCACCTCTTCGGATCGCTTTTTGTGCTCCTCCTGTGCGATTTTGATCTGATCGTAAGCCA
Organism: Armatimonadota bacterium; assembly: GCA_013359125.1. Taxonomy (NCBI): domain Bacteria; kingdom Bacillati; phylum Armatimonadota; species Armatimonadota bacterium. Next base: position 74,008 of record JABWCR010000002.1, read on the forward strand.
AGTAGGAGACGCCGGCAGAAGCCAATAGCGTAACCAGGATCAGCCCGCCCAAGACTTTGAACATCGATTCGACAGACTTAGGATTTTTCATGGGCGCCCTCCTTCTTGTCGTTGGCGACCGGCAGTTCGGTACCCTTGATCAGCGCGGACACTTCAAAGTCGACCGCGTTCGTCCAGGCGTCGAGCGTCTTCTCTTGCGTAAATTTGAGTTCGATCCGCTCCAAGTCAGGGCAATTGTTCAGTCGAAGCATGAACTCGCCGACCAACTGCTGAGAAGCCGCGGTGCCGCCAAGGGTCAGCGTGTAGGGCCCCGTACTGCCCGCCCGCTCGTTCGTCCTGATGGTGTGCAGCCACAAAAACTCAGGCGAGTTGAAGCTAATGTGGGTCAAGATTCGCTGCCATCGTCCGGTATCGCTTTGAGCGGCCACGAGCGTGGCTAATTGCGGGGTCAGCCGTGCGATCTCGCCTTCTAGTTTGGCGATTTGCTTTCTGGCCGGTTCCAATTCTTGCAGCTCGGCGTCGAGCGCGCGCGTCTTCGATTCGATGCCGGCTATAAAGAGCGCCGCAGAGAAGTATCCGCCAACCGCCAGCACGACCATTCCCAGCCAAAGGAAGCCCATGATACGGGTTCGGCCCTGCTGTTTTCTGCGTTGAGCGCGCTCGTTCGCTATCAGGTTGATCATTGACATTCGATACTCTCCTCAGGCGGCAGTTGCCAATTCCATGCTCGCGCCCATCGCGGCGCCGACCACCGTCGCATAGGCTGGTCCGATCGATTGACTTTCGGCGGTTACTCTTGACGCATCGATGGCGGGACTGGCGAACGGGTTGAGAATTTCGGCCGGCAGGTTCAACTTGTGATGGAAGTAGTCGGCCACGCCGGCCATAAGGCTGCCTCCGCCGCCTAACAACAATCGATCGATCCGCGCGTCCTTGCCCGAATCGTCGGCCATCTGACTCTGATAGTAGTTCAGCGATCGGCGAATCTCCCGAACCAGTTCGTCGAAAATCGGCTGGAGCAGTCGCAGGGGCGGATTTTCTTGCGGCGCGCCTCCGGGCGTTACCAACTCGCTCAAGTTGACCGACCTCTTGACCTCGTCCGCTTCCTCAGGGCTATAGTGGAAGTAGTTTCGGATAGCCGTGCTCATTACTTCGCTTCCGATATTGATATAGCGAGTCAGAGCAAAAGCGCTCCCGTGCATCACGGTTACCTGCGTATGGTTGGCTCCAATGTCGATCAGCGCCAATCCGGCAGGGTTCTCGACATCGGTAGCCTGCAACTGAACGCTCCGCAAGAGCGCGAAGGGTTCGATCTCCACAACCTCGGGGTCTAGGCCGGCGATTCGGGCGGCCTGCAGTCGCGATTGAACGACCTCTCTCGGCGCGGCCACGATCAGGGCTTCCATCTGGTCGGCATTGCGGCTGATTACGTCAAAGCCTACGTAATGCTCGCTGGTCGCGGTCGGCAAGTACCGGCTCGCTTCGTACTGAATCGATTTAGCAAGCGCGTCGTTGGTCATGGACGGCAGTTTCACAGGCCGTGCAACGACCGCTGGACCGCCGACAGTAAGCGACACAGCGCCGCCTTTGAGCCCGATCTCCTGTATGGTCCGCTTGATAGCCGCGCCGACGGCCGGAGCATCGATAACAGTGCCCTCGCGAACCGTGTCTTGCGGGGTTGGACATTCGAGCGCCTCTTCGATGGTTCCGTCGCAGCGCATCTGGCAAAACTTGATCGAGTGCGAACCGACGTCGATCGAGATCGCGCCCTCTTTAGAAATCCACTTACGCAGCATTTGATTCACCTCCGCCGGTCGATTCCAGGTTTGCGCCCTCGTTTTGCATCATCCATTCTTCCAGCGCGCTCTTCATAAAACGCCATTTGCCGTCTACCTGAAAAGCAGGAAGGGAACCGTTCTGAGCCAACGCTGAAACTTGTCCGGTCCGCAATCGCAAGAATCGAGAGGCTTCGGTCAATGTCATCACAGGGTGCATCGTCTGGACGATTCGTCCCAAGACATCGCAGAGCTGCTCGGAGGTCAGCAGGCACTCAAACCGGACTAGTTGCTTGTTGGTCCCCGTCTCTTCGTCTGCCTGCACAGCGAACGATCCGACCGCCGCGCTCGGCTGAGGCACATAGGGTTCGGGCGCAGGCGGCGGATCAGACTGCGCTGCTCTTCTAATCGCATCGGCCAGATTCATCGCTACCACTCCTTCCCCTGAAAGTCGGATATCACCCCATGCATGGTAAACCCATCGATATGCTTTGCGCCCGAACTCATACCGATCATTAGGGCGTTGTCGGCCACTTGGCAGACCAGACGCGGATAGCCGCCCGTAAACTGATGCATCTCGAACAGCGCATCGGGCGTGAACGGTACTCGGTCTCCCGCATATCCGGCCGTGCGCAGTCGGAATTCGATCAGATCCGTCGTTGCGTTTTGGTCCAGCGGCTTGATGGTGTGCTTGACCGCCATGCGCTGATGCAGGGCCGGCACTTTTTCGACCTTCTTCAGAAGTTCCAACTGACCGAGCAGCAGTAAGCTCAGCAAGAATTGGTCGTTCATCTGGCAGTTCAGCAAGAGCCTAAGTTCCTCAAACGTGTTCGATCCGCGGATTAAGTGCGCTTCGTCGATGATCAGCACGGCGCGCTGGCCATGTTCGTACATTTCGATCAACTTGGCATAGAGTTTCTGGACCAGTTCCTGTCTGTCTCTGGAATTGACCGGCGAGCCAAGTTGGCTCAAGATTTCGCGCATCAGTTGCGTCGGCGTCAGTACTGGATTAACGATCAGTGCGACTTTGAACGCGACCGGGTCTAAGAGTTCCAATAATTTGCGACTGAGAGTCGTCTTGCCCAGGCCGATGTCCCCGGCCAACAGCCCGGCCCCTCGATTGCGCGTCAGAGTGTAGTGCAGCATCATCAGCGCGTCTTCGTGCTCTTTAGACAGATACAGGAAGCGCGGATCGGGCGTTAGAGCAAAGGGCGGCTCCGACAACCCCCAATAGGCTTCGTACATAGCGTCTCCTCCCAACGTTCGACTGATAGCCCTACTGCGGGCTCGCCATCAGGAGTTATCGGCAAGGATGCGAGGTATCTTAAGCGGAGACGGAGGTTTATCCGACAAGCTGCATCGCTCGAAGCCGCGACACAATGCGAGACTTGCGAACCGCGCCGGCATGAGCGGGCTCGGGAGGCGGGTAGGCGGGCAGTTCGAACAAGAGCCGATCAAACTCCCCATAGTAGGCTGGGACGATTTCTCTCATGCTGGCCATCCGACAAGCGCCGATCAGTTTCAAACAGGCTCCAAGGGACAGAGTTTCGGAGTGGACGGCCACGACCAAGGCTTCTTCTAACTCGCCTTTTATATCGGACGAGGCGATCGTTTGGCGCGCCTCGCGCTCGGCCAACGCGATCGAATCGACGATAGCCCGAATTTGGGCGACGGTCTCAGAGAGCTCCGATCGCCCGCTCAGCGCCGAGATTTGGACAAAACCTTGGACGGTGGCGCTGCCCTCGCCGTACAATCCCCTGGCCGTAGCGCCCAAGGTCTGTAGAGCCTGAATCCATCGCGAGGAACCGCCGGATCGATGAAGTCCCGGCAAGTGAGCCATCAAGCCAAGGCGAGCGCCGCCTCCCAGATTGATCGGGGAAGCCGTCAAGTAGCCCAACTTTCGACTGTGCGCCCAATCCGTGCCGATGCGCTCCGAAAGATGCTCCCAATGGCTGATCGCGCGCTGAGCGGACCATCCGCGAAATGCCTTTTGAAGTCGCAGATGGTCTTCTTCGTTCGCCAGACCTGCCAACGACAGATCGGCGCTGGTCAGGATAGACCGTTCGGGCAGGGGATGCCAAAAGGCTGTTCCCGCTATTCGGGCGCCGACAAAATCAGCTCGTTCGTCCAAGGATGTCGCTTCGAGCGGCGTCTCTTTCAGAGGCCCAAATCGATCGCAAAGCCTCTCCGTAACGATGGCGCGCGAGGATCGAAGCTGTTCCGGGGTGGCCGAGTGAGGAAAGGGCAGATCGAGCAGATTTCGAGCGATTCTGACCCTTGTCGAGAGAACCACGTCCGATAACGCTCCCTCTTCTCCCAGCCACAGCGGCGATACGAGCGTCATTCTACGGAATTCTACCCAAGCAGACGTCTGGGTAAAGAGGCGCCGTTCGATCGCCAAATATTGAAGGGTGAAGTCGGCTTCCGGCATCACGGGGCATCGCCTGACCGCCCTGAGGGTGGCCCTTGCCATGCCGGACGCCGATACGCGCGAAGGATGGGTTGAGTGAAACCGAAAGCGATTGAGGACAAAGTGAGGAGCAGCGTCGCGGCATTGAGACCATTGCCAGCGGCCGTGATGGAACTGTGGGAACTGGCCGATTCGCCCACTGCAACGGCAGAGCAAGTCCACGATGTGGTGCTGACAGATCCGGCCCTGACGGCCAAAGTGCTCCGTTTGGCCAATACGGCCTACTATGGGCTATCGAAGCAGGTCGATACCATACGTCAGGCTGTGATCGTGCTTGGGATGCAGACGGTGAAGAATCTGGCGCTGGGGGTCGCGGCCTTTCACACGCTCAAGGGCGGCAAACGTTCGGCCATTCCCGAAGAAACCCTGTGGCGACATGCGATGGCCTGCGCATTGGTCTCGCAACGACTGGCCAAACACGTCTGTCTCTCTGCCCGCGATGTCGAATCGGTTTTTATTGGCGGATTGTTGCACGATCTCGGGCTGATCTTTCTGACCTTCCACTTTGAGCAGGAGTATCACAAGGTGCAAAAGTTGGAGCGCCAGCGTCTTACGCGCGAACAGGCAGAGGCTAAGATCTTTGGCATCGACCACGTCGAAATCGGTCGTCTGATTTGCGCGCATTGGAACTTTCCCGAATCGCTGACCGCCATGATCGCACCTCCAGAAAGCGCTCTAGACGCCGGAGACCGACATCGAGAGATGGCCGGATGCGTCCAGTTGGCCGACTATTGGCTGCACCTCATCAACGAGGCGCCGCCGGGGCTCTTCGCTATCGACGATCCAGTGCCCGAACTGTTGTCGTGGCCTAGGCTGAAGGAAGAAGAGCAAAGCGCTTTGATCGCCGAATCCCTAGAGAACTTAGGCGCGATGCAGAGCGCGCTGACAGCCGCCTAAGGCTGAGTCCAAGGACGCGGCAGAAAGAGCCGCTCGTAAATCTGGATGGCATATCGATCGGTCATTCCGGCGATGTAGTCGCAGATTTTGATCTCGACCGACTCCTTCGATGTGGGAACGAAGCCTTCTGGAAGCGTTTCAGGATGCTGGATGTAATGGCCAAACAGTCCGCCGATCAGACCTTCCGCTCGCTCTCGCTCGTTGACCACTTTGGGGTTCTGATAGACCGTTTCGAACATGAAAGTCTTCATCTCGTTCATCGCCTCTAGCATGGGCGGGCTGAACGCGACCGTTCCTGCTTGTCGGCTGGTGTCGGTCAGATCGACGACCATGGCGGCGATGCGCTGGCTGTGGCCGTTTCCTAATCGTTCTTTCAGAGTCTTGGGCAGGTCGTCGTCAGACAGCAGGCCGGCCCGTTTCGCATCGTCCAGATCGTGATTGAGATAGGCGATCCGATCGGATAGTCGGACGACTGCCGCTTCTGGGCTGCTCGCGCTCGCCGCCTCGTCTTGGCCGAGATCGGACGCGCCTTTAGAGTGCCCGGCAATGCCTTCTCGCGTTTCGTAAGTCAAGTTGAGACCCTTGCCATCGTTCTCAAGCGCGTCCACAACGCGCAAACTCTGTTCGTAATGCCGAAAGCCTCCCGTTTGACCGTGCGCTTTCATCAGCGCGTCTAAGGCGGCCTCGCCGGTATGTCCAAAGGGCGGATGGCCAAGATCGTGTCCCAGAGCGATCGCCTCGGTCAGGTCTTCGTTAAGGCGCAGCGCTCTTGCAACCGTGCGAGCAATCTGAGCCACTTCCAGCGTGTGGGTCAGGCGGGTGCGGTAATGGTCTTCGCCCGGATCGAGAAACACCTGCGTCTTATGTTTTAGCCTACGGAAGGCCTTGCAATGGACAATCCGGTCGCGATCGCGCTGAAAGGCGGTCCGAACCGGGCAGGGAGGCTCTTGCCGAACTCGCCCTCTGGACCGGCTGCTCTTGGTCGCCCAGTCGGACAGGAGTTGTTCTTCCAGCGCTTCGTTCTGCTCGCGGATGGTCATTGGGCGCCGTTTTCGGTCGGCGTTTCGTCGGCGATAGCGCCCAACACGCCGTTCACAAATCGACCCGACTCTTCCGTGCCGTACTTCTTGGCCAGTTCCACGGCTTCGTTCAGGGCGACCGCTTTGGACAGATCCCTATTGAAGATCAGTTCGTAGGCGCCTATGCGGAGCACGTTTCGGTCGAGCACTGCCAAGCGATCCAAAGTCCAATCCTTGAGCCGGTCGGAGATCCGCTTGTCCAACATGGCTCGATGTTCGCAGATTCCCATGACCAGTTCTCGCAGATATTCCTCGAGCGACGGCTCCAACTTGGCGACGGGGACGACCTCCTCCAAGGCTTCGACGGGGCTTTTGCCGGCGACCTCGATCTGATAGAGCGTCCGTAGCGCCCACTCTCGCGAAGGTCGTCTGTTCAGGCTCATCGGCGGGCCACTGCGTCGTCTGGCGCAAGCACAGAACGCGCGAAGTCCGTAGTCGCCTGGCCTGCAACGAAGCGCGGGTCCGTAATCAGCCTGATCAAGAACTCTCGACTAGTGCGGAAGCCTGTCAGTCGAGTCTCGTGCAGCGCGCGTTCGAGCCGAGCGATCGCCTGTTGACGATCCGGCGCCCGAACGATGATCTTGGCTAACAACGGATCATAGAACGGAGGCATCGAATAGCCCGTGTAGAGGTGGCTGTCTACCCGTACCCCGGGTCCGCCCGGAGGAATCCACTGGGTGACATCGCCGACCGAGGGCGCAAAATCGTTCTCCGGAGATTCAGAGGTCAGCCGCGCTTCGATCGCCCAGCCGTTGATCTTCAACTGAGACTGTTCGACGTCCAACTTCTCGCCGGCAGCGACACGAATCTGCGTTTGGACGATGTCAACTCCGGTGATCAGTTCGGTTACGGGGTGCTCCACTTGAAGCCGTGCGTTCATCTCGATAAAATAGACTTGCCCCTCGCCGTCCATCAGAAACTCGACCGTGCCGGCGTTCGTGTAGCCGACGGCCTTTGCCAATCGCACGGCTCCCTCTCCCAATTGAGCTCTCAAAGCAGATGAGACGGCGGGAGACGGCGCCTCTTCGATCATCTTCTGATGGCGCGGAGTCTGCACCGAGCATTCGCGCTCAAAAAGATGGATCGCATTGCCGTGCTGGTCGGCCATCAATTGAACTTCGATGTGCCGCGGATCAGAGATGTACTTCTCCAAATAGACGCTCGGCGACCCAAATGCAGACTGCGCTTCGTTCTGTGCGATTCTCAAGGCCGGTATCAGTTCGTCCCGTGCGAAAACTCGCCGGATTCCGCGTCCCCCGCCTCCCGCAGCCGCCTTGATCAAGACTGGATAGCCCAATTCGTCCGCCAGCTGGTACGCTTCGTCCTCGCTGTCCACCGGTCCGTCGGACCCGGGCAGCACGCTAACGCCGACCGACCGCGCTATCTGCCGCGCAACGGCTTTGTCTCCGACCGAACCGATCGCCTTGGGAGGCGGACCGATGAAGACGATTCCAGTGCCTTCACAGGCTTCGGCGAAGCTTTCGCGTTCAGACAGATAGCCGTAGCCCGGGTGGATGGCTTCGCAACCCGTGATCTTGGCCGCCATCAGGATGTTGGGCAGATTGAGGTAACTATCAGTGCTTGGCGGTAGGCCGACGCAGACCGATTCGTCCGCCATCTGAACGTGAAGCGAGTCCTTGTCTGCCGTGGAGTAAACTGCGACCGAACGGATGCCCATCTCGCGGCAGGCGCGAATGATCCGCAGCGCGATCTCTCCTCGATTAGCGACAAGTATTTTCTTAAACATGATCAGTAGTTGGCGTGATCCGGATTGGGGCAGCGCACGGAACCGTTACGATTGTCATAAAGGTAAGGCTGCTGTACGATTGGACAACTCAGCATCTCGTTCGGGAAGCGCAGAACCCGAAGAGAATCGGGCGGCGCTTCGTCGGCATTGATTCTCTCTACTTGAATGCCCATTCGAATCTGGTTCAGGTTCTCCTTGCACTTGACCGACTCGGCGGCCTGCTTGGTCTCGGTAATTCGGCTGACGGGCTTTTCTCCAGGCTTGCGCTTCTTTCCGTCTGGTTGCCAATAGAGCCAGACCATCATGAGCGCCATCACTATCACAAGAGCAGCCATGGCGCCGATCAGGGAACTGCCGTTTTTTCTCATGACTCTTCGCCACCCGAGACCTCTATCACCGCGATCGGTTGTGCGAACTCGACGGGCGCATTGTCGGCTATTCGCCATTCGGTTAGAACACCGTCGGTGGGCGATGGCACGTCGATTTGAATGCCCATCGCCTCTATCGTGCCAAGGCTCTCTCCGCGCTTTATGGTTGCGCCCGGAGCAATTTTGGCCTGATAGAAGAATCCGACCAACGGCGATTGTGCTTCTACCAGAGCGCTGCCCGGCCAATCGACGCTGAGTTCGGTTTCTTCTACGGCAGCCGCTTCCATCGGAGCGTAGAAAAGGGGGGGCAACAGTTCGTGGCTTTCGTCATTGGCGCGTCTCAATCGAATTCGCCCTTCGGGGCCAGAGAGCGACACTTCGGTCAATCGCCGTCGAACCATCAGGTCCGCCAGGCGCTGTATTTCGTTCAACAATTCCGGGTTCAGATCTTCCATGAGAAGCAAGCGGTTTCGACCAGCCTCAAGAGATAGCTTAATAGAATCACGGCAAAGCAGACGTAGAGCAGCATCGCGGCCATTTCGTTTGCCTGCATCGACGCTTGTACGGCCTCTGTGCTTCCCGTCGGCCCCGACGGACCGCCTGGCGTCAGCGAGATCTTTGCCAGGACGTTGTCAGCCGTCTGAAGCAATTTGAACATGGAGCCCTTCAGCGAATCGTGCAACAGGTAGGCGCCGCCGATGATGCTTCCGACCGTTACGGGCGCCAAGAGCTGATACTTCTGCTTCTGGTGCTCGTTGTAGATGACGCACTCTTTGCACCGCTCCTTTTTTTCGAAATCGGAGAGTTGGCGATTGTAGGGAATGAATCGCACATTCATCTCTGGATCGGCGGCGGGCGCTTTGTTCATCATGGCGGTTACGATCGCCTTCTCCTCGCACATGCACCCGACGCGCTCGCGCCAACAAGTGCGTCGAGAATGGTAGATCGGGCATCGCTCGCGCACGTAGCTTCGGCAAAAGGGCAGTTGCCAGCATTTGCCCATAAACCGGGCGGTCGGCACTTCCTGTTGTTTGACGTCCTGCCCGACGCCCAACACTTGATCCAACTCGGAGCCGTACTTTAACCGCCTGATCCCGCGATTGACCCCGTCGAACACAGCCAAGAAAACGCCAGGGATGAAGAGCACCCACGCCATGTTTTGCATCTGCCCAAATGCCAGATCGACCATCCGGTTGGAGCCGGACAGTTCGCCCTTGAACTGCGTGAGGGTGAAGGGAATTGCGAAGTAAAGCAGCACGGCCACGACGATCATGAAGTAGCCGAGCGACGATTCGTCGATATAGAGCCAGCAGGCGCCCATGACCAAAAGCGCGCAGCCCATGATGCCCAACTTTCCGACGTTGTTGATCGTGTTGACGTTGTCGGGGCTTGCAGCGCTGGCTTCGTCTAGTCGACCGGTTACTAGCCAAAAGAGGAGGATCAGCAGCGCCAAGACGGAAAGCCCCGATCCGAAATAGACGAATCCTAAGGCGATGCTGCTGATGCGCTCCAATACTCGGGCCTGAGCGGCTTCTGCGGCGTACTTAGCAGGATCCATACCGATCTTTTCTATTCGACTGTAGGCCCGCTTTCCCTGCTAAGCCTTCTTGATGCGTTCGATATACAGCCCTTCGCGCGTGTTGACCTTAAGCAGGTCGCCGACGTTGATGTGAAACGGCACCTGGACGACCGCGCCCGTCTCCAGCGTGGCAGGCTTGTATCCGCCCGACGCCGTGTCGCCGCGAAAGTTGGGATCGGTCTCTTTGACCTCCAACTCCATGAACTCGGGAATTTCGGCGCCGACGATCTGGCCGTCGTGATTGAGGATTTGAACTTCCATCGATTCCTTCATATACTTTGAAACGTCTTCGAACAGGCTCTTAGGCACGTGCGCCTGGTCGTAGGATTCCAAGTCCATCAGTACATAGTCGTCCCCGTCTTCGTACAGGAGTTGCATTTTCCTTCGCTCGATATACGCGCTTTCGAAACGCTCGCCCGACTTGAAAGTCCGCTCTCGGATGGCGCCGTCTCGCAGGCGCTTCAGTTTCACGCGCATGATTGCGCTGCCCCGACCCTGATGCGACTGTTGATAATCAACGATCGTATTGATCTCGCCGTCTACAATAATGTTCAACCCGCTACGAAAATCGGCAGTATCGACCACTCAAATATCCTCCGCCAGAAGTATACCGCTTGGCTAAGAAACGATCGTTTCGCTCCTCTCAGGTCCGACCGACACGATGGATACGGGAACGCCCGTGCGCTCTTCGATAATCGACAAGTACCGCTGTGCGGCATCGGGCAGCGCTTCTCTCGATCGGATCCCTCGCAGGTCGTCTTTCCAGCCCTCCAACTCGATGTAGACAGGACCGTTCGAACCGTGCTCGATGCACGCTTTCAATGGATCGATGCCCGACAGAACGTCAAGCCGTGTTATTGCCAACTCGGTCATGGTGTTGATCTCGGCAGAATACTTGAGCATCGGCAGGTCCAGCCACCCGCAGCGTCGGGGGCGGCCGGTTGTTGTTCCATACTCTTGACCCTGGTCTCGGATCCGTTCCCCGGTCGAATCCTTAAGTTCGGTTGCAAAGGGCCCTTCGCCTACTCGTGTGGTGTAGGCTTTCGCAACGCCAATAATTCTCTTCAGATGGCGCGGACCAATCCCAGTGCCCAAACATGCGCCGGCGGCTATCGGGTGCGAGGAAGTTACAAAAGGATAGGCGCCATAGTCGATGTCCAGAAGCGTGCCTTGCGCTCCTTCCATGATAATGCGCTTGCCGGACCGTACTGCATCTAACAGGCGTGCAGGCACATCGATGGTCTGATCGCGAAAGCGCCGACCCAACGGCTCGTAAATGTCCAGCATCGATTCGAGCGCGATGGGCGCATGGCCGTAAAGATGTTTTAGGATGGCGTTCTTCTGTTCGAGACTCTTTTCCAATCGGGCACGGAACCGGAGAGGGTCCACCAAATCTTCCATGCGCAGGCCAGATCTCGCGGCCTTGTCGGCGTACGTCGGGCCTATGCCGCGCTTGGTTGTTCCGAGCGGGCTAGAACCTCTGCGCGACTCCTCCAACTCATCGATCATCGTGTGGTATCGGAGGATCAGGTGACAGCGCGAGCCGATTCGAAGATTAGAGGAATCGATCCCCTTGGCAGCGACAATGTCCAATTCCTGCGCCAAGTTGATCGGATCGACCGCCACGCCGTCGCCGATGACGGCTGTCGCATGGGGATGCAAGAGCCCGCAAGGAACCGTGTGGAATTTGAACTCCTGGTCCTTAAGCCAAACGGTGTGGCCCGCGTTGTTGCCTCCGCCGTAACGGACCACATAGTCTGCATCGCTGGCCAGGAAATCGACTATCTTGCCCTTTGCCTCATCCCCCCATTGGGCGCCCACGACCACGGTAACAGCCATAGGTAAGGAAGTGTACCCTGCGACTAAGCGGGTTGCGCTTGGCCGATCAGTTCTGTAACGGTCGCGATCTTGCGCTCTGCCAGGTGCGCCGTCAATCCGTCCAGCGCCTCGATAGACGCGGTCGGCTGAACGTAGCTTCCGCTTCCTATCTGTACCGCGCTGGCACCGGCATAGATGAACTCCAGCGCATCTTGCCAGGCGATCGCTCCGCCAATACCGATAATCGGCGCCTTCAGCTCGGTCGCTGCCCGCCAGACGTGATAGAGCGCGATCGGTTTGATGGCTGGGCCGGACAATCCCCCTGTTCTATTGGCCAAGCGAAATCGACCGGTGAGCGGGTTGATGGCAATGCCTCGAACGGTGTTGATCAGGCTGAGAATCTGCGCTCCCGAGCGCAACGCCGTTTCGGCCAGCGGCACGATATCCGTTACATTGGGCGAAAGCTTAACGATTAAAGGCAGATCGGTTTCGCTTCTGACTGCGCTGACGACTAGGGCCAGCGATTCGGGGTCGACTCCAAACTCGATTCCGCCTCTCTCTTGGTTTGGGCACGACACGTTCAGTTCCAAAGCTACAAAACCACTGCGTCCGGCTAAACGACGGACGATCTCGACAAAGTCGCCGACCGTATCGCCGGCAATGCTCACGATGACGGGGGCGCCGAGCGTTGCAACCTTGGGCAGCTTCTCCTGAATAAACATCTCGATGCCGTCGTTCTGAAGCCCGATGGCGTTCAAAAGCCCTGCAGGCGTTTCGACCACGCGCGGCGGTTCGTGGCCTGGACGGGGCGCCAGAGTGCAGCTTTTAGTAACGATCGCGCCTAATCGAGAGACATCGATCAGGTCGGCGAACTCGATGCCGTAGCCAAAGGTGCCCGAGGCGACCATGATCGGATTGGGAAAGCGGAGCGGACCGATCTGTACGGCGAGGTCGGGAGCGGAACTCATGCCGATATTATGGCGCGGAAGGCGAAAAAATGGGATAAGGGGGGCTCAACCCCTTATCCCGATGTTGCTCTACTCAACCGCATGGGTATATTATACCGGATTGAGTCAATGGGTTAAACGAGTATTTCAAAAAAATCGGCGAGCATCACCGATTCAGGGCACGCTCCAGTTCTTTAAGCCGCCGGCCCAGTTCTTCAAAATCGCCGCTCTTCATCGCATCCTTCACGCGGGTTAGCGCTTTCTTGGCATCCTCTAAGGCGTTGCCAGAGGAGGGTTGCGCCGTTGGTCTGGTCGCCGTCGCGACGGGCGCCGCGCCCGTGCCGAGCAGTTGTTGCAAGCCCTCGCCGACCGTGTTCGTCATAACGACTCGATTGCCCGCGCCCAAAATGATCTTCTTCAATTCAGGGATCGCCGTCTCATTCGAGGCTTTAAGATAAAGCGGCTCGATGTAGAGGGCAGAGCGTCCCATGGGGATGACCAGCATATGTCCGCGCACCACCTCGCTCACCTGCTGGTTCCACAGGTTCAATTGTTGCGAAATCACCGGGTGTTGGCTGATGCGCGCCTCTACCTGCACGGGGCCATAGACCAGCCGTTCTTTCGGAAATCGGTAGAGAAGCACCTGGCCGTAGTGTTCGGGATCGCACCGCGCGGCCAACCAGGCGACCATATTGCCGCGCCCTAGCGGCGTAAATGGCAGAATCAAGATATATTCGGCCTTTGGCTCGCCCGGAAGCTGAGCGATCACATAGTACGGCTCCATCATTTGTGGCTGAGCGCCTTGGAAAAGTTCTTGAGCGATCGTCCAGGCATCCTCTTTGTTAAAGAAGACTCTTGGATCGGTCATGTGATACAACTGGAGCATGACCGACTGAACCGTAAAGAGGCTCTGGGGATAGCGGAGATGCTCCGCCAATTCCCTGGGCATCTCTGAGATCGGCTTAAACAACTTCGGGAACATCTTGCGGTAGGCTTTGAGCATCGGGTCCGTTTCATCGACCATGTATGCCTCTACCTGGCCAGTGTAGGCGTCGATCGTAACCTTGACCGAGTTGCGCAAGTAGTTGAACGAGGGCGCCGCGCGCTCGTTTTGCCGAAACGGTTTGCTATAAGGATAAGCGTCTGTGTGCGTGAAGGCGTCCCACATCCAGGTGATCCCGCCATTGAAAATGACGGGATAGGGATCGTCGTCAAAAAGCAGGTAGGGGAAGACGGCCCGCACCCGCTCGCCGATCTGTCGCCTAAAGAGCAGTCTCGATTCGGAGGTCAGATCGCGAGAGAGCAGGATGTTGGCGTCGCTGAGTCGCAGGGAGAACATCGTTCTCACCAAAGCGCTACTGAGGGGGGCGCCCCCGTCGGCGCCATACGTTGTGTAGGCGTTGTCTTCCTGTCCTTCTCCTACCAAAAGCGGATAGTCGAGTTCTTTCAGCTTGGATCGGACGATACTGTATCGCCAGGTGTTCTCGCCAAAGTAAATCGCCGGATTCTCGACATCGATGTCTTCTGGAGACTGTGGCGGTAGATCCTTGATCAAGAAAACGGGCTGGCCTTCTTCCGTCGCCTCGTTGACGCGATTGAGGACCAATCCATAGCCGTGCGTGTACAGCAGATGCAGGTTTTGCCACTTTTGCGCTTGCGGCGGCAGGCCCTCGGTGTTCAACTCTCGCACGGCCATTGTAACTTGCCGGAGCTTTCCATCAATCTTGTAACGATCGACGTCGATGTCCATAAATCGGTAGTAGGGTTTGAGCGCTTGGAGGCTGTTGTAAACCTGCTTAAGCGGCCGATAGTCCCACAGTCGGATGTTCTCGATAGTCTCTGGCGCGGTTGCAAGGTCGCTTGCGGCGATCTCCGTCTGGATGTTCATTTGAGACACTTTGAACCGCTCCAGACCGTACGCTTGTCGCGTCATTTTCAAGTGGGTCTCGATGAACTCGCCTTCTCGCTCCAACTGATTGGGCACAACGTTAAAGCGCTGAATCATGCTGGGATAGGCGCCCAAACCCAGAATGACCGCGACCAGCGCCGCGACAGCGGATACCGCCGGAAGGATGAACAGTCGTCCCACCTTGATGTTGACCAGGCAGAGAACCGCGGTTAGACCCAGCAGACCGATCACGATGTTTAGAGCGGGCAGACTCGCGTGTATATCGGCGTAGCCTGCGCCATAGAACTGATCGTGATCGCTGAACAAGAAGTCATAGCGCATCAGGCTCACTCGCGCTGTTACCGCAGCAAAAAAGAGCGCGGCCAGTGACAGCAAGTGCGGCCTCACCATTGCTGCGAGCGTTGGCAGCCCCCCCAACCATCCGAGCGCCCGATTGAAGTAGTAGTAGACCCCTGTGGCGATCAGCGCTACCAACAGCACGAAGGCGATCGAGCCGTAGAGCTGCTTCAAGAAGGGCAATTTAAAGAGGTAAAAGCCCAAGTCCTGATTGAACAAAGGATCTGTCTCACCTACGACCACGGCGCTCTTGAAAAGCAGAAAATCCTGCCAGCCCGAAACGGCGGTCAGGCCGAACATGAGGCCGACAAACAGCGCCGCGCCCATCATGCCCCAATAGGCTGCTTTCTTGATCGTGCGCGCAAACCGTGCGAGCTTCACTTGATCGAGTTTGGACGACAACAGGATGTCGAATCCGGCCACTCGGTTGGCGATGAGCAGGTTGAGAATCACTATTGCCGCGAATCCAAGACCGAAGATCAGAAAGAGCGTCCACTTGGCACCCATGATGGTCGAAAAGACATCAGGACGGTTGACATCGGTCGAGAACCATACCCAGTCGGTATAGACGCGCACCATTACCCCGCCAAAAATCATGAGAAACAGCCCGAGAGCAATAAAAAGGATGCAACCAATGCCGCATCCTTTTGGCTCTTGCGCAGTTCGGCGAGGATTAGCCATTGTTGGTTAGACCGCCATCACCACGGGCTCGCTCTCCACGCCCGCTTTGTTGATGGCATAGACGGCGGCTTGCGATGCGGGGATGGTCGGCAGCGCTACAAGCTCCTTTTGATTGCCAGGGAAGAGAAAGAGCTGCTGTTGATTCCGGTGGAAGGCTTGGACGGCCCAAAGGAACGGCTCGCCCCCGTTGCCGCCGACGCGCAACTGGAGCGGCGAGCGATCTTCAAGTTTGACATAGGGCCTGCCGGGCCGCTTCTCGCCGAGCCAGGGATAGGCCAAATTGAGAGCAGGCTGTGCGTAAGAGGTTGCCTGAATCTTTTCGGAAATCCCGCCTCTATTTTGCAGAAAGACCTTCATGCTAAAGTGGATGACGCCATGGGAGCCTTTGGTTCGGCGGCTCACTTCGATCTGGTTGAGCGGTTCTTCTACCGGATAAGATCGCGCTGTGCCGTCCTCGACCAAGCTGGTGAATAGACCCGGCACCATGTTCCTCTGCTTGCGGTTCTGCTCGATCCACCATTTTAGAAGCTCTGGAAAGGCCTGCTTGGGCGCTTCGATCTTCCAGTAAAGCTGGGGCGCGAAGTAGTCGAGCCAGCCGTTCTCCAGCCAAATCTTTGAGTCGGCGTACAACTCTAGGTACGGGTCGAAGCCGCTGACGCTGGGCGGGTGGCCGGGACGCCAGATTCCAAACGGGCTGATCCCCACCTTTACATGTTTCTTGACGCCCTTGACTCGATCGTACATCTCCTTCACGAACCGATTGATATTGTCCCTTCGCCAATCGTCTCGGCTCAATTTGCCCCCTTTTCGTTGATACGCCGCCCAGCTGGGATCGTCGGGGAACGGGATGATCGCCCCTTTCGAGTCCCTCTCTTTATAAGGATAGAAGTAGTCGTCGATGTGAACCCCGTCCAAGTCGTATCGCGAGACAACGTCTAAAACCACGTCCAAACTGTGTTTCTGCGCGTCCGGTTCGCCTGGATCCAGCCATAAGTACCGGCCATAGGTTTTGCAAATGCGCGATTTCGTCCGACTCACGTGCGTCGGCCCGGGCTGGGACTTGCTTTCGTAATGTCTGGCTCTGAACGGATTGAACCAGGCATGAAGCTCGATCCCTCGCTTGTGCGCCTCGTCGATCGCGAAGGCCAAGGGGTCGTAATCGTCGCTCGGCGGCTGGCCTTGCGTGCCGGTCAGAAAGTCGGACCAAGGCTCCAGTTTTGATTTGTACAGAGCGTCGCACGCTGGACGTATCTGAAAGATAACCGTGTTTAGGTTTAGCTGCGCGCACTTGTCCATGATGGCCAACAGCTCGGCGCGCTGATTTGCGGCTTGCAGGGCAGGCTTGGTCGGCCAGTCGATGTTCGCGACGGTGGCCACCCAAACGCCTCTAAACTCTCGATTTAACGGAGGAACCATAATCTCTTCAACCTCGCTCGATACTCCTTCCAATGCGTCTTCTTTCGACGGCTCTGGGGCTATCCCTTCAAGCCGGTAAGCGTTACACCCTGAATGAAGTAGCGCTGAGTAAAGAAGAAGAGCGCGACCACGGGAGACATGACCATGGTGCACGCCGCCATCAACATGCCCGGCTCGCCCCCGTGATCGGTTTGGAACAGCTGAAGGGCATAGGCTACAGGCATCTTTTCTGGGCTGTTGATGTAGATGAGCGGCCCCATGAAGTTGTTCCAAGCGCCCAAGAAGGTCATGATGGTGATGGCGGCCATAGCGGGCTTGATTAAGGGCAAGGCGACCCTCCAGTAGATGCCGAACGGCGTGCAACCGTCCAGCTTGGCCGCTTCCTCCAATTCAAGCGGGATCGTCATCATAAATTGCCGAAACAGAAACACAGAGAAGGCGCTGGCAAAGAAGGCAGGAACCCAAAGCGGATTGAGCGTATCGACCCATCCCAGCGAACGAAAGATCAGGAATACAGGAAGCATCGTTACTGCGCCGGGCAGCATCATCGTCGCCATCATCAGGGCGAACATCGCGTCCCGCCCCGGAAAGCGCAGACGCGCAAAGCCAAAGGCGACCATGGAGCTGGAAAGCACGATCCCAATAATGTTGAGCACGGCCAAAACCAGCGTATTGCGCAAGAAAGCCCAGCCTTTCTCGGCTTCTTCGGGCAGAAAGCGCAAGGCATCGCGGTAGTTCTCCCATCGCAGGCCGACTTTGCGTATCGGTGTGATTTCGGAGCGCAATCGAACGATCTCCTCGCCTGCATTGGGGTCGGGCGGCAGGATTCGCAATCTCTGCTCGCCGCTTTCCAAGTTCTCCAACACAGCGGCCTCTGCCGGACGACCGTCCACATGCACGATGGAAATGGGATAGCGCTGATCGCCGATCTGCCTCTCGATCTGGCGCTTCGGAACCCAGACTGGCGGGAACTTGGACATGTCGATGTCTTCTTTGAACGAGGTAACGATCAGCCATGCGAAGGGCACCGAGAAGACGGCGGCGCCCGACGCGAGCGCTAAGTGCAATCCGGCGCTTCGGAGAGCTTTGCCAAAAGGACGCCGCCACAATCGAATGCCGACTCGCGCCATTCGCGCACGGGCGACCCAGTAGGCCGCATAGACAGTTGCGAGCAGGCCAACGTCCAACAAAAGTTGCCTGTACGGCTGCTCGGCTACGAACTGGGCGACTACGAGAGAGAGAGCGCATCCTGCGAACAGTGTGGCAAGGGCGGAGAGCAAACGAAACCGAATCGCTATTTGCGCAACCGCTAGGCCGCGCCAGAGAGCGACGTAGAAGAGCGCAACCGCCGCTATCCATCCAATGGCCGCCATGCTGGTTTATTCTTCTGACTGGGCGCTCGTCGTCCTGCAGGATTGGCATCCCCTTCGTATAAATGACGCCCCATGACCGACCCCGAATTGTGCTTCTTAGAAAGCGATAATTACCCTTACCGCGCCATTGTGCCCCCGATAGTCCAGTCCTCGCTTTTCACTTGGGACGATCTCGAGCAGTTTCTAAAAAGGGGCGAGTTAGAAGGCTGGGACTATACTCGCGTGGGCAATCCGACGATCGACGTTGCGGAACGGATCATTGCCCAGGCGGAGGGAGCGGAGAAGTGCATGCTGTTTGCTTCGGGGATGGCGGCGGTGAGCGCTGCGGTATTGGCTTGCGTGAAGTCCGGGGATCATGTGGTCGCCGTTGAAACGTGCTATGGCCCGACGAGGGAGTTCTTGACCGACTATCTGTCGCGGTTTGGGGTAACGGTCGAGTTTGTGTCGGGCGAATATCCAGAAAAGTTTCGAAAGCCGGCCAAGCTCTACTATCTGGAAAGCCCTTCGAGCATCTTCTTCAACTTGCAGGACATCCAACAGGTTGCGGCAGTTGCCAAGGAGACCGGCGCGCTGGTTGTGATCGACAATAGTTGGGCGACGCCGCTCTATCAAAACCCGATCTCAATGGGAGTCGATTTGGTAATTCACTCCACCAGCAAGTACCTGGGCGGGCATAGCGACATCATGGGCGGGGCGGTGGCGGGCCGCAGGGAGTTGATGGAGAAGGTAGGCGTTGAAAGACGGACCCTTGGGGGATGCGCCGATCCGTTTGCGGCCTATCTGCTGATTAGGGGACTGAGGACGCTGCCGGTGCGAATGGCTCGGCATCAGGAGACGGGTTTGGCGCTGGCTTCGGCCTTGGCAGAGCGCCCTTATGTAGACGCCGTCAATCATCCGGGGTTGGAATCGCATCCGCAATTTGAATTGGGCAAGCGTCAGATGAGGGGCTATTCTGGCCTGTTCAGCTTCTGGCTGAAGCCTGCGTCGAGAGAGAGCGTTGTCAGGGCGATCAACTCGCTCAGGCGCTTTCGCATAGGTCCCAGTTGGGGCGGGCCGGAGAGTTTGGTCGTGGCATTTCCAGAGGAGCAGCCGCCCCATCGCTGGGTGGTTCGGCTCTCTGTGGGGCTTGAGCCGGCGAGCGCGCTGTTGGACGATCTCGATGCCGCGTTTGACGGATTTGGGGCATGATTCGTACTCACAATTGTGCTACAAATCGAAAAAATCCCGTTCAGAGCGCTTAAGCGAGATGCAACTCTGCCCTTCCGGGCGGCACAATCCGCAAGAAGCGCCAGGCAGAAGCCGGGCGTTCCGATCACCGGCTCGCGGGGACGCTCGCCCTCCCGGTGGTTTAGGTCTAATGAACGGGATTTTTTCATAATGTAGCACAAAATTGAGTACGAATTCTCCAAGTACCGCCGGCGTCCTCGCTGGCCCTCGACGCTTCGACGGCCAAGAGAAGACAAACCCGCGACACCTGCGAGTGTAGCGGGATCCCAAAGCCTCACTCCGCTAACAGGGCAGTAAGCAGCTTGTCGATTGCTTTAGCGGTGCGGTCGTCGTTTAGTTTGCCGTTCTCATCGAACTTGTCGGCGGCGAAGGAGACGAAAACTTCGGCGCTCGTGATCGCGACAAGGTCCAGAAAGACAAAGCACTGCCGCAGGTGATATTGGCAACGCGCGCCGCCCAACATGCCCGGCGAGGCGCTCATGATGGCTGCTTTCTTGTTGGCAAAGGGGTTCGGGCGCGGTCGGCTGGCCCAGTCGATCGCGTTCTTTAGAACTCCGGGGATGCTGTAGTTGTATTCCGGAGTTATGAAGAGGTATCGATCGGCCCAGGCGACTTGTCTATTGAGGCGTTGCACGGACTCGGGCAGGGGATCGGCATCGATATCCTGGTTGTAGAGCGGCAGGTCCCCGATCTCGGCCACTTGAACCTCGGCGCGGCTACCAATAGCCTCCAGGGCATGGTTGGTCAGCATTCGGTTGAAGGACGCCTTTCGCAGGCTGCCGCAAAACAGGAGTATCTTCATGGCGGGCATTTTACCTTTTCAAGCGTGCGAAGACTTTTCGCGCCAGGGGCTTGACAAAGCCGAATCTCTGTGGGTAATATCGCTACCGTCTGCATTCGGCGCCCCCATGGAAGCCTGTAAGGGTTTGCTCGGAGCAACAGTTTGTGATAAAATTCACAAAGGCCGACCGGCAGGAAACGGATTTCTGTCGCAGAAGAAGGAGACGATAGGCCGGCGGCGAATGGGTTTCGGCAATGGGCTTTTGAGATCGCATGGAAGCGATCGATGCAGACCGACGGAGCGGTTGAGGCAGGACCGCTTCTAGTTTAGAAAAATAGGGAGGCGGGCCGATGCCTCAGATCTTTCCTGAAAGCAGCAACACGATAGCGAGGGCGAGTTTAGTCGGCGGAATCCTGCTGGTGGCGGGCACGCTGGTTACCGGTTCGCAAATCACCCGCCACAGTTTTGGCACCGACGCCAAGGTTGCTATCGAGCAGCCCATCCCTTTTAGCCACAAGCACCACGCCAACGAGCTAGGCATCGACTGCCGCTACTGCCACACTACGGTTGAGACTTCCAAGTTTGCCGGCATCCCCCCGACCGAGACGTGCATGAGCTGCCACTCGCAGATTTGGACGAACAGTCCCTTGTTGGAGCAGTTGCGCAACAGCCTGAAGGACAATAAGCCGATCGAGTGGACACGGGTGAATCGACTGCCCGATTTCGTCTACTTCGACCACTCCATCCATGTGAACAAGGGGATCAGCTGCTTCACCTGTCATGGGGATGTGCAGGAGATGCAACTGACCTATAAGAACGAGCCGTTCTTTATGAAGTTTTGTCTCGATTGCCACCGCGAGCCGGAGCTTTTCATTCGGCCCAAGGATCAAGTCTTGAACTGGAAGTACAAGGCAGAGGTCAACCAGCGCGAGTTGGGCGAGCGGCTGGTGCACGATTTCGACATCAAGAAGGGGCAGCTAACGGATTGCTGGACGTGCCATCGCTAATGGATAGGATGCGAGAATGAGCGACAAGACCACGTTGCAGGCGCTAAGGGACAAGTTGGCAGGGAAGCAGCCAGGAGGCTATTGGCGAAGCTTAGAAGAGCTGGCCGGGTCGGAGGAGCTCGCCCGATACGCCGACGACGAGTTTCCGCATCGCGAATCGCTGGTCAACGGTATGGATCGGCGTTCGTTCGTCAAACTGATGGGCGCATCTGTGGCGCTGGCCGGGTTGGCGGGATGTCGCCGTTTGCCGGCCGACCACATTGTCCCCTATGTTCGCCATCCAGAGGAGATCGTTCCGGGCAAAGCGCTTTACTATGCGAGTTCGTTCGTTCTGGGCGGCTATGCATTGGGCGTGCTGGTAGAGAGCCACGAAGGGCGCCCGACCAAGATCGAGGGAAATCCGATTCATCCTGCCAGCCTGGGTTCGACCGAAGTTTTTTCTCAGGCTTCCATCTTGAATCTGTACGATCCCGACCGGGCGCAGGCGATCAAACAGTTTGGCACCACGCGGTCGATGGCGCAGATGATGAGCGCATTGCGCGGCGCCTTGGCGCGGCAGATGGACAAGAAGGGCGCCGGACTGCGCATTTTGACGGAGACGGTCAGCTCGCCCACCTTGGCACGGCTGATTGATAACTTCTTGGTCGAATACCCCGAGGGTCGATGGATTCAGTACGATCCGGTTAACGAGGATAACCTGTGGGTCGGGATGAAGGCGGCTTATGGTCGGTACGTTCAACCGGTCTACGATTTTACCAAGCCCAAGGTCATTCTATCGGTCGATTGCGACTTTATGGTCGAACTTCCGGGCAGCGTGCGCTACAGTCGAGATTTTTCCGCACAGCGCCAGATTAGGGACGACAAGCACGACATGCCGAGGCTTTATGCGCTCAAATCCGCTCCAAACGTTACCGCTTCGCTTGCGGATCACAAGCTCACTGTAAAGCCTTCAGAGGCGGAGGCTATCGTATGGTCGGTTGCCGCGGCGATGGGGATGTCGGTCAACGCGCCCTCGACCGAACATCAGGGCTGGGCTTCGGCTGTCGCCAGCGATTTGCGAGCAGCGGGCGCCGAGGCGTTGGTGATCGCAGGGCCGCGGTGCTCGCCTCAAACGCAGACTTTGGTCATGCAGATGAACGAGGCGCTGGGCGCGATGGGAAATACGGTTCGCCTGGTCGAACCTGTGCTGCCCAAAGTCGAAGAGCAAACAGCGTCGATGATGGCATTAGCCCAAGAGATGCGGGCGGGAACGGTCGATTGCCTGATAATGTTGGGCGGAAATCCGGCCTACAATGCGCCCGCAGATGCCGAGTTTGCACAGTCGCTCGAGACGATTTCTAAGAAGGACGGCGCCTTTACTCTTCGCTTGGGAATGCACGACGACGAAACAGCCGGGATCAGCCAATGGGTGGCGCCCGACGCGCACTACTTAGAGTCGTGGAGCGATGCCGTGGCGTTTGACGGCACTGTTTCGCTCGTTCAACCTCTTATCGAGCCGCTGTATAGCGCAGTCTCGCCCCTCGATCTGTTCTGTGCGATCGAAGGCAAAGGCCGCACGGCTTACGATGCGGTCAAGGACTATTGGAAGGCGGCGATGCCTCGCGCAGATTTCGATAAGTTCTGGCGAAAGTGCGTTCACGATGGCATGATCGCCGGTACGAGCGCCAAGGTTGCGAGCGTGTCTGCAAGCGGAGGTGCCCAGCCGCCCAAGTTGAACCAAGGGATGGAGCTGATCTTGGCTGCCGATCCGACAGTCTACGACGGTCGATATGCCAACAACGGCTGGCTGCAGGAATTGTCGAAGCCTGTTACGAGCCTTTGTTGGGACAACGCCTGCCTCCTCGGCGTTCGAAAAGCGCAAGAGTTGGGAATCGAGAATCAGACGATGGTCAACCTTAAAGTCGGAGAGCGCTCGGTAAAGGCCGCTGCTTTTGTCGTGCCGGGCCATCCGAACGAGGCCGTAACGCTTCATTTGGGATACGGGCGTCGGCGCGGCGGAGAGGTAGCGGTCGGCTACGGATTTGACGCTTATGCGGTGAGGAATTCCGACCATCCTTGGGCTGCGCCGGTAGAGGTTGAGAAGATCGGCGGCGAGTATCTTTTGGCCTTTACGACCAACCACAACGTGATCTGGCACGGTCAAAAAGGCGAGGACACGCAGTTTGGCCGAGACATTATTAGAACGCACGATTTGCACGGCGAGCACGACGACAGCGGACATCACGGCCATCATGGCGAACTGCGATCGATGTATCCCGAGCGCGAGTGGGACGGCTACAAATGGGCGATGGTGATCGATACCAACCTGTGCAACGGATGCAACGCCTGCGTGATGGCTTGCCAAGCCGAGAACAACATCAACATTGTTGGAAAGGATGAAGTCCGCCGCCATCGCGAGATGCAGTGGATACGGATCGATCGCTACTATCAGGGCGACGTGGACAATCCGGAGACGTATCACGTGCCTTTGCCGTGTATGCATTGCGAACAGGCGCCGTGCGAGCCTGTTTGTCCGGTGGCGGCGACGGTCCACAGCGCAGAGGGTCTCAATCAAATGGTCTACAACCGATGCGTAGGCACTCGGTATTGCTCCAACAACTGTCCTTACAAAGTTCGCCGCTTCAACTACTTCAAGTACGGCTATTTGAAAGACAAGTACGATCTGGAGCTTCCGGTTTTGAAGCTGATGCGCAATCCAAACGTTACCGTGCGCGGCCGAGGCGTGATGGAGAAGTGCACCTACTGCGTGCAGCGCATCAACGCGGGACGAATCGAAGCGAAAAAGGCGAACCGTCGGCTCAAGGATCACGAGGTCGTTACCGCGTGCCAGCAGGCATGTCCGACCAAGGCGATCGAGTTTGGCGACATGGCCGATCCTGAGAGCGCGGTCAGCAAGCTGCGGGCGCAAGAGCAGCACTACTCGCTGCTCGAGGATTTGGGCACCAAGCCGCGCACGACTTATCTCGGGCGATATCGCAACAACAACACCGAACTGGAGAAGGCATAAGCATGGCCGCTCAACCTGCCAGCGTGATTGACGGGCCAATGATCGAGGGTCAGCAGACCTATGGCACGATCACCGAGCACATAGGCGATATTCCGGCTAAAAGCCCGCCTGCGCCGTGGTATTTCGGCGCCGCGTTTGGGTTTGGATTGCTGGGAGTCATGGTGCTGACCATCGGCTCCTTGCTGTACAACGGTATCGGCATTTGGGGCGTTAACGTACCGGTCGGCTGGGGCTTTGACATTATCAACTTTGTCTGGTGGATCGGAATCGGACACGCGGGCACGCTGATTTCGGCGATTCTGTTGCTGCTGCGGCAGCAATGGCGCACGTCGATCAACCGTTTTGCCGAGACGATGACGCTCTTTGCAGTCATGTGCGCCGGTCTGTTCCCGCTGTTGCACACAGGTCGTCCGTGGGTGGCTTATTGGCTGGTGCCCTACCCCAACATCATGGCGGTCTGGCCCAACTTTCGCAGCCCTCTGGTGTGGGACGTTTTTGCGGTTACGACCTACCTGACCGTGTCGGCGCTGTTCTGGTACGTTGGATTGATCCCCGACCTTGCGACGATGCGCGACCGCGCAAAGAGCAAAGTGAAGCAGGTTGTAACGGGGATGCTGGCGATGGGCTGGCGCAACTCCGCCGCGCACTGGTTCCGATACGAGACGGCCTATCTGCTCTTGGCGGGACTGTCGACTCCGCTGGTCATCTCGGTGCACTCTATCGTTAGCTTAGACTTTGCGGTTTCACTGATGCCCGGTTGGCACACGACCATTTTCCCGCCTTACTTTGTTGCGGGCGCGATTTACTCGGGCTTTGCGATGGTGCTGACCTTTATGATCCCCGTCCGTCGATGGTACAAGATGGAGAACTTTGTAACCATGAAGCACATCGACTGGATGGCCAAGGTGATGCTGGCGACCGGTTTGATCGTGCTGTACGGCTATGGGATGGAAGCGTTTATGGCTTGGTACAGCGGCAGCCTTTGGGAAGAACTGATGTTTGAGAACCGGACGACCGGTCGATTTGGGCTGTCCTACTGGCTCCTGATTCTGTGCAACGGCGTCATCCCGCAACTGTTGTGGCTCCCGCGATTTAGGCATCATATGGGCGTACTGTTCTTCATCTCGCTGGTGATCAACGTCGGGATGTGGCTGGAGCGGTTCGTGATCGTCGTAACCAGTCTGCATCACGACTTTCTGCCCTCGTCTTGGGGCATGTACTATCCGACGATTTGGGATCTTGGGATGTTTGCGGGCACCATCGGGTTCTTTACCTTCATGATGTTCTTGTTCCTCCGATTCTTGCCCATGATCGCCGTGTTCGAGATGCGCGATCTGTGGCACAAAGTCAAGCCAGACGGGCACGGCGATCGCCATGCGCCGGTTCCGACGGGGAAGAGCTGAAATGAGCGAAGCTATCTACGGACTGATTGCAGAGTTTAAGGACGAGCACGACCTGATGAGCGCGGCCGAACGTGTGCGCGAGCAGGGTTACAAGCGCGTCGATGCCTTTTCGCCGTTCCCGATCCATGGTTTGGCAGAGACTTTAGGCATCGACGACCATCGCGTGCCCTTGATCGTAACCTTCGCCGCCTTGGCCGGCGCGGCGGGCGGCTTCTTAATGCAGTACTGGATCTCGGTTGTGGACTATCCGCTCAATATCGGCGGGCGGCCCGATCTGAGCTGGCCGTACTTCATTCCGATTACCTTCGAGTGCATGGTGCTGAGCGCGGCGTTCGGAGCCGTGTTAGGCATGTTGGGACTGAACGGACTTCCTCAGCCGCATCATCCCCTGTTCGACGCCCCTAACTTCGATCGCGCCTCGAACGACCGGTTCTTTATCTGTATAGAATCGAAGGACCCCAAGTTTGAGCGAGAGCAGACGGAGGCGTTTCTGAAGACCTTGAATGCCGAGAACGTTGCCGAGGTGAGCTTATGAGGCGATTGGTCGCCACCGTGGGCAGTGTCTTGATCGTGGCTGGATTGACGGGTTGCCACACCGACATGTGGGTTCAGCCAAGGGTCAAAACACTCTCAAAAAGCGACTTCTTCAAGGACGGTTCGTCGGCTCGGATGCCAGTCAAGAACACGGTTGCATGGGGCAACTTGCGGGAAGACGAGGCTTACTACACGGGCAAGCTTCCGACCGGCAAGTACGTTCAGGAGCTTCCGTTCGAACTAACGAAAGATGTTCTGCTACGGGGTCGGGAGCGATACGACGTCTTTTGCGCGCCGTGCCACGGCAAAGTCGGGGACGGCCAAGGCATGATCGCTCAGAGAGGTTTCAATCAGAAGAGGCCGGTGGCCACGCTCCATCAAGATCGTCTTCGGCAGGCCCAGTTGGGCTACTTCTTCGAGACGATTACGAACGGATTTGGCGTGATGTATTCCTATGCGTCCAGAATTCCGGTTGAGGATCGCTGGAAGATCGCGGCCTACATTCGAGCGTTACAACTGAGTCAGAATGCGACCTATGCCGACGTGCCGCAAGAGGTGTTGCCCGAACTGATCGAGAAGGGCAAGGTCGATCTAACGCCCAAGAAGGAGGCGCCTGCCAGTGACCACTAATGCGGCGATGGGCCGGCTGGAAGGCCTCAAGAAGACGGGAGTCATGCTGGGTTTGGCAGGCATTGCAGGCTGCGTGGTCGGGATTGCTACTAACCGAGAAGGCTTCTTCCAGTCCTATTTGATCGGCTTTTCGTTTTGGGCGATCTTGACGATGGGCTTCATCGGGCTTGCAATGCTGCAGCACACAGTGCGCGCGTCGTGGCTGACGCCCATAGAGCGGATGATCGAAGCGGGCGCATTTTGCTTGCCTATTCTCATCGTCAGTTGGGCTGTCTTGTTGGCCGGACTGCCCATGATGTACGAATGGGCGGTTCCCGAAAAACTGAACGCGAATCCGTATATCAAGCACAAGGAGCCGTTTCTGAACCAGGGCGCGTTCATCGGCGGATCGTTGCTCTACTTTGCGATCATTGCGTTTTTCTTAGCCATGACGAGAGGATTGGCCGACAAGTACGATGCGACGGGCGACCCCAAATGGCGCCAGAAGCGAATCCAACTGGGCGCGATCAGCTTAGTGCCGGTCGTGCTGGCCATCACGTTCGCTTCGTTTCATTGGATGATGTCGCTCGATGCGGACTGGTTCTCCACCATGTACGGGGTCATTGTGCTGGTGTCGGGCGCGTTAGGCGCTTTGGGTCTTTGCTATTTCTTGTTAGGCAGGTACTCCCATCTCGAGCCATTCAATCAATTTGTAGACAAGAAACGGATGCGCGACTTGGGCAACTTTATCCTCGCGCTGAGCATCTTTTGGAGCTACGTTTCGTTCTCTCAATACCTGATCATCTATGCGGGCAATCTGCCGGAAGAGGTCGGCTACTTCTTGCGGCGCCAAGACCGAGGCTGGTACGCTATAGGCACGGCGCTGATGATCGCGCAGTTTGCAATTCCAATGTTGCTGTTGATGCCGAATCCGATCAAAAAGAACCCAAGATCGCTTGGATGGGTCGGGCTATGGATTTTCTTTGTGCGCCTGTTAGAGACTTATTGGTTGATCGCTGGCTCTTCTTCAATTGGTCGAGACTTAGGCGTCCATTGGATGGATTTCGCTGCGCTGTTAGGTATCGGCGGCATCTGGATGGCGATGTTTGCGAACAACCTGCAAAAGCGGCCGCTGATGCCCGCGCCGGAAACTCCCGTAAAGGAGGCGCTTGAGCATGCATAAGCCTGCGACCAATGAAGCCGAGTTGCAGTTGGCCGCCGAATTGGGCTATCAGCCAGAAGAGCCGCCTGTCCGCTCCATCGCCGTCTTTACAGCAGGGCTGTTCATCGTGGTCATTGTTACAACCATCATCACCTACTTTATCTACTTGATGATAATGCCCGATTTTAGCAAGCCGATAGCTAACCAAACGCAGTTGCCGGCGCCTAAGACGACGCCTCCGCCGCCCGTTCTGCAGACCGACCCGATCAAGGACATTAACGAACTCAACGCGGAAGCAGATAGGCTATTGCATTCGATGGAAATTATCGACAGCAACGCGGGCGTGGTGCGGATTCCGATCGAGCGCGCCATCGACGTGATCGTCGAGAACGGCCTTCCAGTCCCTCCAGAAGTAGAGGCGCCGGCGCAATGAAAAACTTAACAATTTTTGCCGTAATGGCTATGTTCGCAATGGGACATGCCCAGTTTTGGAACGGCAAAGCCCGTCCCTTGCCACCGACCAAAGAAGTGGAGCAGAACGTCGACATTGTACAGAATCTGGGCGGCCTGATCCCTCTCGATGCGGAGTTCACCGACTCGGACGGCCAGAAAGTGAAGATTGGCGATCTGCTACAGGGCAAACCGGCGCTGCTCACCCCGGTCTACTATAACTGCCCGAACCTGTGCACGGAAACGCTCAATCGGACGGTGCACGCGCTACAAAAGGTCGAACTCCGGCCGGGCGACGACTACAATATCATCACCTATAGCATCGCGCCGACGGAGACGCCCGAGTTGGCCGCCAAAAAGAAAGAGAATTATGTGGGACTGCTCAAGAAGGAGGGAGCCGAGCGAGGTTGGCGCTTCTTGGTCGGCAGTCAGGAGTCTATCAAGGCGGTTTCCGACGCAGTAGGGTTCAAATATCTTTACCTGGAGAAGCAAGATCTTTACGCTCACAAACCGGCTCTCATCTTTCTGACCCCGGACGGCAAGATTTCGCGCTACTTCTTGGGCTTGCTCTACAACCCGCGGGACGTGCGCCTTTCTCTGGTCGAGGCATCGAACAACAAGATCGGCCAACTGTCGGACAAGTGGCAGCTGTTCTGTTACGTGTACGATCCGGAGTCGGGCACTTATGGCTTTGCGGTGATGCGGGCGCTGCGCATCGGCGGCGTCATGACTATCATCGCTATGGCCGGGATGATCTTCTATTTCTCGAGGCGCAAGCCAGGCGGTGCAGGAGCTTAGCATGGGATTTCCGTTTTTGCCAGAGCAGGCGTCGGACTTTGCGGTCGAACTGGATCTGTGGTTCTGGATCATCACCGCGCTATCTACGTTCTTTACGGTGCTGGTCTTTGCCCTGCTCGTTGTGTTCGTGGTTCGCTACCGAAAGGGCTCTGCTGCCAGCCGAGAGAACGCTCACGACCACGACACGAGGCTGGAGCTTTCATGGACCGTCCCGCTGGTGGTCTTGGGATTGGTCGTGTTTTGGTACACCGCGAAGCTGTACGCCCATGCCTATGCGCCCGGACCGCCCGACGCCCAAGAAATCTACGTTGTCGGCAAGCAGTGGATGTGGCATCTCCAGCATCCAAACGGCATTCGAGAAAACAACCAGCTTCATCTTCAAGTCGGCCAGCCGGTCAAGTTCGTCATGATCTCGCAAGACGTGATCCATAGCTTCTATATCCCTGCATTCAGGATCAAGAAAGATGTTCTGCCTGGCCGCTTCAACGAAGTGTGGGTAACGCCCACCAAGACTGGCAAGTTCCATCTGTTTTGCACCGAGTTTTGCGGCACCGAGCACAGCAAGATGGGCGGGTTTGTCTACGTCATGGAGCCTGCAGAGTTTGAAAAGTGGCAACAGACCGAGCTTTTTGGCGCGGCCGCATCGGCCACGTCGATGGAAGCGGCCGGTCAGGCGCTGTACGAACAGTTGGGCTGCAACACCTGCCACACGGGAGAAAGCACCGCCCGATGCCCCACGCTCGAGGGCATTTTTGGCAAAGAGATCGAGCTAGCCGATGGCCGCAAAGTCATGGTCGACACTGAGTATGTTCGGGAATCGATTCTGGATCCGAATGCGAAGATCGTCAAAGGGTATCAGCCGATCATGCCGCAGTACGGCACTCAGTTGGACGAGGAGAAGGTGCTGCAGTTAATCGCTTACATTCGATCGCTATCGAAGGCGGGCGACGGAGGAGAGAAGAAATGAGCGCCGCAAGCAACGGCCACGGGCACAGCAAGGGCAACTATCTATCGGAGCACCCGATCGCTTCGTGGTTGCTGACCACCGATCACAAACGGATCGGCATACTCTATTTAATCTCCATCAGCGTGTTTTTTGGCATTGGCGCCTTGTTTGCCGCACTCGTCCGCATGGAGCTGATTACGCCGCAGGGCGACTTAATGAGCGCCGACAACTACAATCGCGCCTTTACGCTCCACGGCGTGATGATGATCTTTTTCTTTCTCATCCCCAGCATACCGGCGGTGTTGGGCAATTTCTGTCTTCCGTTGATGATCGGCGCCAAAGACGTTGCATTCCCGCGGCTAAATCTGCTCTCTTGGTACATGTTTGTAATTGGCGGAAGCCTTGCAGTCGTCGCAACGGTCCGCGGCGGGATCGATACCGGCTGGACGTTCTATCCGCCCTACAGTTCGACCTATGCCCACGGGCAGGTGTCGTTAGCGTTGGTCGGCGTGTTTATCAACGGGTTCTCATCGATTTTCACGGGAATCAACTTCCTGGTGACCATTCACAAGATGCGCGCTCCCGGCCTCACTTGGTTCCGCTTGCCCTTGTTTGTCTGGGCCCAATACGCCACCAGTTTTATTATCGTGTTCGGAACGCCCGTGGTCGCGATCACGCTCGCGCTGGTTTTAGTCGAAAGGATTTTGAGAGTCGGCATCTTCGATCCCGCGCTTGGCGGCGACCCGATTCTGTTCCAACACTTGTTTTGGTTCTATTCGCATCCCGCGGTCTATATCATGATTCTGCCGGCGATGGGCGTCATCAGCGAGATAATCTCGACTTTCTCTCGCAAGCGGATTTTTGGATATGAGTTCGTAGCTTTCTCCAGCATGGCGATCGCGATCGTAGGCTTCTTGGTCTGGGGGCATCATCTCTTTACGACCGGCCAGAGCATCTATGCCGGCATGGTTTTCTCAATCCTGAGCTTTCTAGTCGCGGTGCCGTCGGCCGTCAAGACGTTCAACTGGCTGACTACAATGTACAAGGGGCAGGTCGTGCTCCGCGCTCCAATGCTCTATGGGCTCGGATTTATCGGTCTATTCACTATCGGCGGTCTGACCGGGCTGTTCCTATCTTCTATGGGCGTCGATATTCACCTGCAGGAGACCTACTTCGTGGTCGCTCACTTCCACTATGTAATGGTCGGCGGAGCGATCATGGGCTACTTGGGAGGCATCCATTACTGGTGGCCTAAGATGTTTGGCCGAATGTATCCCGAGACGTGGGCCAAGATTGCCGCGCTCATCGTGTTCGTCGGCTTTAACTTGACTTTCTTTCCGCAGTTCATCGTGGGCAACTTGGGGATGCCGCGACGCTACTGGGCTTATCCAGAAGAGTGGCAAGTCTGGCATCTTCTATCGACGGCGGGCGCATCGATCTTGGGAGTGGGCTACTTCTTGCCCAGCGTCTATTTGGTCTGGTCGATCTTCAAAGGCAAGCCGGCCGGCAACAATCCTTGGGGCGCGTCAGGGTTAGAATGGACGACCGAATCGCCGCCCATCACGCACAACTTTCACGAGACGCCGATCGTTACGAAAGAAGCCTATACCTATGACGACGTGCCCGACATGATCGAAGAGGACGACCAGCCGGAGCGAAAGGAGCCAGCGCATGTCTGACCAGACTCATCCCCTCTATCTGGGGCACCACTTCGAGGATATCGAGCAGCAGAACGAATCCTACTCGGTCGGGATGTGGGCGTTTCTCGTTACGGAGATCATGTTCTTTGGCGCGCTGTTCGCCAGCTACTTCATCTATCGCTGGATGAATCAGCACGAGTTCCATGTGCTGTCGCACCACTTGGATTGGAGACTCGGATTTGTCAACACCCTGATCCTGCTGACCTCCAGTTTGACGATGGCCTTAGGCGTGAAAGCGGCGATGCGCAACGACCGACGCAAGCAGATCGGCATGATCCTGGCCACTATCGCTTGTGGCGGCGGCTTCCTAGTCGTCAAATACTTTGAATACACCGACAAATTCAAACACGGGCTTGCGCCGGGAGTCAACTTTAGCTATCCGTATGCGGACGACGGCGCGCCCATTGCGCACATGTTCTACTGCATCTACTTCTTTATGACCGGACTGCACGCCCTCCACGTCGTCATCGGTATGATCGTGATGGCCTGCCTGATCGCCTGGATCAAGAAAAATCCGATGAAAGAACAGGACTTCATGCCGACCGAAATGACCGGACTCTACTGGCACTTTGTGGACATCGTTTGGATCTTCCTCTACCCGCTGCTCTATCTCATTCCGGGGAAATAAATACATGGCTGGCAAAACGCATCAACCTCACTATCTGGACGACAAGACCTACTTCATGGTCTTTGGAGCGCTCATGGTCTTTCTATTCTTGACCGTGGGTGCGGCGCAAGTGGACCTTGGGGCGGCCGTCAACAACGTCATTGCCTTGGCCATTGCAATCATCAAGGCCTATATTGTCGTTAAGTTCTTCATGGGCGTCAAGATGGCAACCAAGCTGACGTTTCTTTGGGCGGTTGCGGGTTTTGTCTGTCTGCTGATCTTGTTCGGCCTGGCGTTCAGCGATTACGGCTCGCGCGGCTGGGTCGATCATAATCCGGGCTGGTAGAGAATTTGATTTTCGGCAGGTTCAAACCGGCAAAAACCGGGTTATACTCTCTTCGCAATGAATTTAACAGGGCCTCTGTGGCCCTACCTATTAGAAGCGGAAGAGAGCGTCATATCGCGAGCGCAGAAAGGAGATTCAGGAGCGACGGAGTACATGCTCTATCGCTACAAGAATCTGGTTCGCCAACTGGTAAAGCCTTACTTCTTGGTCGGAGCCGAAAAGGACGACTTGATCCAAGTAGGCATGATCGGGCTGTGGCAAGCGATCATGGACTTTCGAGAGGAGAAGCAGTCCTGTTTCTCTGCCTTCGCACGCATCTGCATCACTCGCCATGTGCTGTCAGCCGTAAAGGGCGCTCTTCGCTTCCATCATCAACCGCTAAATACTTGCGTCCTGTTCGGGACGGAGCCGGACGGATGGCCCGACCTGAGCGATCGGATCGCGGACAGGTCGATGGCGCCCGAGAGAGTTTTGATCGAGAGCGAGCGCCGTGCCGAGCTGGAGCAGCGGCTGAGCGATCGATTGAGCGCTTTTGAGCGAGAAGTTTTAGACCGTTACTGTATTGGCAAATCGTACTGCGAGATCTCTAGCGAATTGCGCTGCTCGACAAAAGCAGTGGACAATGCGCTGATGCGAATCAAGCGGAAAGTGGCACGGCAGGCTTAGGCGCTATCGGGTATCATTTGACCCACAGATCAACCCCTTGGCGGGCTATTGACAGGAGGGTCGTATGCCTGACGCAGAATCCATTGTGCCCTACCGTCCCGGATTGGAAGGCGTAACAGCCGGCATATCGGGCGTTTCAGACATAGTTGCGGAAGAGAATAAGCTTCTCTATCGAGGCTACGATATCCGAGAGTTGGCCGAAAACTCCGAATTTGAAGAAGTCGCCTATCTGGTGCTCTATGGCGAGCTGCCCAATGCAACGCAACTTTCTCAGTTCAAGGCCGAACTGGTCGCCAATCGCGAGGTTCCCGAACACGTTTATCAAGCGCTGAGAGCCTTGCCGAAAGAGGCTGCGCAAAACATGATGTCGGTACTCCAAATGGGCGTTGCGGCATTGGGGGCGACAGAACCCTTGGCCAGAGACAACTCTCACGAAGCCAACCTGAAGAAAGCGATCAAACTGACCGGGCAGATGGCCACTTTGGTCGCCAACGGCTATCGTGCGGTAAGCGGTAAAGCAACTGTGCCTGGCGATCCGAACTTAGGCCATGCGGCCAACTTTCTCTATATGCTTCATGGCGAAAAGCCAAACGATCTGTTCGCCAAGGTGATGAACCTGACGTTCATCCTCTATGCCGAGCACGGCTACAACGCTTCGACGTTCACGGCTCGCGTGGTCGCTTCTACCTTGGCAGGGCTTCATTCAGCCGTTGCGGCCGCCATCGGCGCGCTGCACGGCAACCTGCACGGCGGCGCCAACGAAGCCGTCATGGACGATATGCTGTCCATTGGAACCTCCGATAGAGCGGAAGGCTGGGTGCGCGAGCGATTGGCGTCCAAACACCGAATCATGGGATTTGGCCACCGCGAATATAAGACCGGCGATACGCGGGCGGCCATCCTAGGAACCTATGTCGATCAGTTGGCCGAACTGACGGGCAAGAGCGACTTGGCAAAGATGCAGCGAATTATGCGCGAAACGGTGCTGAACGAGAAAGGCTTGCATCCAAACGTGGACTTTCCCGCCGCACCGATCTATTATATGATGGATATCCCGATTCCGCTCTACACGCCGATCTTTGCAGCTGCTCGCATAACCGGTTGGAGCGCGCACGTGATCGAACAGCACGATGGCAATCGGCTGATTCGACCTCGCAGCGATTACAACGGACCGGCGCCCCGCCCCTATGTGCCCATAGCGCAACGATAAATGGTCAACGGCAATTCTCGCACGGGCAAAGTGGGCGTTATCGGCGCAGGCTCGATGGGATCGGGCCTCGCGGCCCATTTCGCCAATTGCGGTTGGCAGGTCGAACTGTTGGATCAAGGCGAAATCGCTCAACAAGCGCTTGAAAAGATCGTAAAGACAGGGTTGCTCTATGATCCTGCTTGGGCAGCGCGCATTGTGCCCGGAAACGCTGAAAGCGATCTAGGCCGGCTTGCCGACGCCGATTGGGTCGTCGAAGCGATTATCGAACAGATTGAGCCCAAACGACAACTCTTTTCTCGATTGGCGGACGTAGTGTCGGGCGACTGTCTGCTGGCTACCAACACCTCAGGGCTTGGCATCGCAGAAATGTCGTCGCATCTGCCCGAAAGCGCGCGAGAGCGGTTTCTAGGCGCGCACTTCTTCAATCCTCCCCGACAGATGGCGCTTTTGGAACTCATCCCTACGGACGAATCCACGGCCCAGGTCGTCGATGGCTTTTGGAGCTTTGCCGAGAACGTATTGGGCAAACGAGTAGTGCAGGCCAAGGATAGGCCGGGCTTCATCACAACGCGCATCGGCATTTATGCGCTGGCCGCGTCATTGTCGGCGGCGGAACGGCTGGGCATCGCACCCGAAGAGGCCGACATGCTGATGGGGCCGCTCATCGGTCGGCCTCGAAGCGGCGTCTTCCGTCTGGCCGACTTGGTCGGATTGGACATCATTGCCAGCATTATTCGTAATCAGACCGAGCGTTTGCCCAACGACTTCTTCTTGCAGGCGTTCTCACTGCCCAGCACGCTTCAGAAACTGATCGATTCGGGTCGATTGGGCGAGAAGAGCGGCGCAGGATTCTATCAGAAGGAAGGCAAGACGATTCGAACGCTCGATTTTGCTTCGATGGAGTACCGAGACCGTATCGAGGCCAATGTGCCGATGGACCCCGACTTGCACAAGGCGCCGCTACCCGAGCGAATCAAGGCGGCGCTCTTTCTGCCATCGCCCTACGGAGATTTTGTGCGCGAGGCTTTGATGCTGCCGATCGCCTACGCCGCCGAGTATGCCGAGGAGATCGCATGGGACATACCATCCATCGATCAAGCGATGCGGCTGGGCTACAACTGGCAATTGGGTCCGTTTGAGTATTGGGACGCGATCGCGTCGGGCGTTTGGGAGGATCAAATCGGCCTATTGGCCAATCGACCGAACATCTCTGGATTGGACGCCGCTTTGGAGATTCTAAGCCAACTGCCCGCCGCGCCTCAAAAGGCGCCCGATGTCATCGAGGCGATGCGCCGCGAAGGCTACGATGCGTTCTACCGTCGCGAAGACGGCGTCGCGCGCTACTTCGACTTTGCCGGCCACATGGCCGAAAAAGACATCGAGTACGACTTTATCGTTATCGACGACCTAAAGGCTTCTGGGGCTGAAATTGAGGCGACCAAAGAAGCGTCCGCCATCGATCTGGACGACCAGGTGATGCTGATCGAGTTCCATACCAAGGCTAACGCGCTGACGCCCGAATTGATCGCCTTTACCGCGTCCTGTATAGAACGGGCAGAGCGCGAGTTTGACGCCGTCGTGATCGGCAATCAAGGCTCCATGTTCTCCGCCGGATTCAATCTGAAACTTTTCTTGGATTCGATGGAAAAGGCCGACTGGTCCGGCATGGAACGGATGCTGAAGGAGCTCCAAGGCGCCGTCTTGAAACTCAAGTATGCCAAGGTGCCGGTCGTTGCCGCGGTGCAGGGCATGGCGCTCGGCGGCGGATGCGAGGTGATGCTGCATTGCGCTCAGAGCGTAGCGCACGCCGAAGCGAACATCGGCTTAGTCGAGCCTTTGGTAGGCTTAATGCCGGCTGGCGGCGGCACAACCCTGTTGACCGACCGCGCGATAGCCGTCGCCGCGCAGGACGAGGATCCGTTCGCCCATCTAAAGCAGATATTTGCCGTTCTTAGCCAAGGCAAGCGGTCGTCCAATGCGCGCGAGGCTAAGCATTTAGGTTACTTGACGGCAAACGACGGTATCTCGATGAGCGCGGACCGGTTGTTGTTCCATGCCAAGATGCGCGCGATCGGCTTGGCGCACGGCGCCTATCGCGTGCCGGATCGCAGACCTATGAGGGCATTGGGCGAAGATGCTTTTGCGAGGTTGATGATGGAAGTGCATTGGGCGCGAGAGGCCCAGCAAATTAGCGAACACGACGCCTTGATCGCCGAAAAGATCGCTTTTGTGATGAGCGGCGGGCGAGTGAAGGGCGCTGTGGACGCAAGCGAAGAGTACTTCCACGAACTGGAGCGCCAGGTTTTTGTCGAACTCTGCCAGACCGAAGCGACCAAAGCCCGGATCGAGCACATGCTTGCTACCGGCAAGCCCCTGCGCAACTAATCCCGCCGTCCGGTCAGCCGATCAAGAAAACGCAGAGTTGGGTTCGTATCTATTATCTCACTGATCGACTTGCGCTCGGCGACGATGTGAAGCGCAAGCAGGGAGATGAGCGCGACCGCCATAGACCAGGTCGGTGTCGTGAGGAGCGCGGCGCCTAACGATGCTCCTAACAGGTTGCTCCCCGTGTCACCCAGCATCCAACGGCCCGCACGATCGAACGGATAGAGCAATACTGCCGTAACCCACAAGTAGGCGTTCCAAGGCATCCACAGAGCGAAGGCGCCAAGAGGCAGATAGAACGACAAAGCCCTGCCAGGACGAAGATCGAGCAAGTTCATGGCATTAGCACAGAGCGCTACCAATGGCATGGCGATCCAAACAGCCGCTCCCTCGACCGCATGGAACGCAAGGCAAATAGATAGACCCAGACCACCGGTCAGTTTCAACAGACCGGTCGTGAGCCTGCCCTCTGTCAGCGCCTTCAGGTGGCCGCGCAGACCTTTGGGCGAGTTTCCGCCGAACAGGTCGTCGATCAGTCCCAAGAGGCCAAATCCGAGCAGCGCCATCCAACTGAGATCTCCCCGTCCATTGATGAACCAACCGACCCCGGCCGCGCACAACACAGCCAACCCCATCGCGGGGAAAACGCGATCTCCGCGATAGTTGGGCCGCCGCCACCCAGCGCCCCAATGAACCGCGGCCGCAACCGCGACCGAGCAAACACAGACGATCAGGGTGATATTCTTACCCCTCGAATAGCGCGTCGGATGGCAAGGTATTGTCGTCCGCGATGCAGAAAGCCCTTCAGCGTCTTGCCTAACTCTCGATGCCGAATGTCGATCGGTATTTCTCCCACAGCGAAGCCCATCGATAGCGCGTCGTCCGTCAGGCCGACCTCTAAGCCATATTCTGGCGCCACGCCCTTGAGCGACTGGACCAAGCGATTCGACAAACAGCGCTGACCGCTCAACGGCGCTGCGAATCGGGCGCCATGCTTCCGTAGCAAGTAGTTCCTCGCCATTCGTGCGGCGAGTCCAAACCCGCCTTTCCTGGTGGAAGGCGGCGCGCCGACCGCCATGTCTAATTTGCCGCTGAGCACAGGTTGGATGAGCGCCTTGACCGCCGATGCAGTTTCTCCCAAGTCCGCGTCTACCAGCAAGCAACAGTCATATTTGCCTATGGCCCGAAGACCTCGCCAAACAGCGGTTGCTTTGCCCGGAGGCAGATCGGGATCGTGCAGTCGGATGACCGTTGCTCCGGCCTTTTCGGCCCATGTTGCCGTATCGTCCGAACTGTGGTCGTCCACCACTAAGACTTGCAAATCGCCGAGCGCCGCTATCGTCTGGACAATCGTAGCCGCTTCGTTTCGAGCGGGCACAATTGCTACGAACTCATGGCTCAATCTCGGCCCCTGGGTTTGCCAGCGCCTCGACAAGCAGAGCGCGACCTGTGTTGAGGTCCACCGCCGAAACAGAGGGAATGCGGAGCGACTTCAGATTGGATGGTTCCTTGCAAACAAGAGGCTCCGCACCGACCACAAAGATACCAGAGTCGATGAGAACCTGGACGGCAGCGCGCTCCTTGGTCGCCAACTGCGTCAAATCGTCATCCGGCGACAGACGGTCAAACCCGCCGACCACGATCACCGCGTCGGGCCTGCCGTTTATTCGACCACTAATCGCGATGCCTGCTCGACGGTGCAGATAAGACATGCTGGATTGGGGCGCGCCGGAGAGCGCCGTTGCGAGATTCGTCCATACGAGGCGCTCTTCGTCTGGCAAAAGCTCGCGCAGTCCGACCCGTATGATCGCGTCGGCGCGTCCTCCCGCGGCCTCGATGGCTCGTTCGACGGATGTTGTGGCCTCATCGTAATCGCCCGTCTGAACGATCGCGAGGCGACGGCCGCTGAGATGTCTGCCAGAAAAGGAGGCGGGCGCATCCAGTTGATTCACAGCCTCGCGATACCGGTCGATCTGATTGCGCAGGTCTTGAGTCTCGTTCGCGCGCTCGTCAATGCGCTTTTCTAACTCGGTCAGGCGATTCTTCAGATAATCGGGCACTGTGGGCGACAGATAGAGCGCGCCTAGCATCAGCCCGATCGCCAAGCAAAGCAGGCACGCCGAGAGGCTGGCCACGTGATAGCGCCAATCGCTCACAGTCGCCACCAGTTCCGCACAAGTTTCACGATGAACTGCCCAGTGGGCGAGAAGGCCAGCGCCACCGCCACGGGACAGAGCGCGGCCAAGAACAGCCATACGATCTCGCGCGCTTGCTTGCGAACCGAGTAAAGCCGCCCCACGCCCTTAGCGTCAACCAGCCGCGAGCCGACCTTCAGCCGGACCAAGAACGTGCTGGCCATGCCCGAACGCCCTTTGTCCAAAAACTCTTCCAGCGCAAAGCGACATCCGACGGTTACAATCAACGGGCAGTCCAATTCGTAAGCGATCAGCATAGCCAAATCTTCGCTCGTTCCCAGCGATCGAACGACCAGCGCATCTAAGTGTTTTTCTTCGGCTACGGCCATCCCTGGCGAGGGACGATCTTCCTGAGAATAACCGTGCACCCAAATCCGGGCACCGCACCGAAGGGCTTGATCGGAAACACTGTCTAAATCCCCGACGATTAGGTCTGGTCGTATCCCAATATCGAGCAGCGCCTGCGCGGCGCCGTCCACCGCAATGATGG
The DNA here is from genome assembly GCA_013359125.1 of Armatimonadota bacterium. Lineage (NCBI taxonomy): Bacteria > Bacillati > Armatimonadota > Armatimonadota bacterium. Next base: position 113,926 of record JABWCR010000002.1, read on the forward strand.
CCGGGCGCGAATCCTGCATATAGCGACGAAGTGCCGCCAAATCTTCTTTGAAGCCGGGCCCCCGAGCCACGACCACCGCGTGGCGCCTGGCCAAATGAACAAGAGGCTCCGGCAGAGGCAACGGCTCTAGGATCGGTCGCCATTCTTGCTCCAACAGGTTCAGCGTGTTTTTTGCGAATGCTTCTAGCTCGGCCCCTACATTGGCTTTGGCGGTCTCGATCTGACGATCCACATCTGAAACAGTAACTCGATTCCCTTTGCATTGTCTGCCGCCTCCATACAGGACGGCATCGCCTTCGATCGCTACTCGGTCGCCTTCTTTGATAGAATTGAAAAACTCATCGCCCAACTCGTCGATCAGAGGAATTTTGCTATCCAAGAGCATTCGAGCGCCGTAGGCCGGGTAACGACCGGTAATGGAGCGTGCCGCATTGAGCACGGCCGATACGCCCGCATCGATCAGGCTTCGCGCGGCGACGGAATCGAGATCGGCGTGATGAATGAGCGCAATGTCTCCCCGCCGGAGCCGCTGAACAAGCCGTTTGGTCCGCTCGTCAACCTTAACTCGACCAGATATGCGCGACGGAACCTTTGTCGTTGTCTCGGTCGTCTTTGTTAGCGCCATAGCGCCCCCTGCGATATTGTAGCGCCTGAGTGTATAATCGGAGCGAGGGCCCGTAGCTCAAGGGCAGAGCAGGCGGCTCATAACCGCTTGGTTGGGGGTTCGAATCCCTCCGGGCCCACTCTCTTCGGGTATCCTTTTGAGCGTGAATCGTTGCCTCCTGTCCCTCGTCCTGCTGGTTGCGGCCTCCAGTTTGTTCGCACAACCCGTCTCCCAGGGCATCGCCGTCGAAATGGACGAGAAATTAGGGCTTAGCATCGATAAAGCCCGGTCGATCGGATCGACCTGCGTGGTCGTCAAAGTTCCGGCAAGCATTAGTCCAGAACTCTGGAAAGTCGCGATCGAAACGCTCGAATCGCGAAACCTGGGCTATTGGCTTTGGCTCCCAGACAGTTCGGCGCGCAATGCCGAAGGTTGGATCTGCCAACCCGAGCGCTATCGCCAGAACCCAGATCCAAAGGGCGTCTACAAGTTTCGGTCGGACACAGCCTCTCGCGCTTTAGCCTTCATTGTAGAAAAGCGAAGCGGCGATCTACGACGCAACATCGAGATTGAGTTAAAGGACGGCGAGGCCGCGTTTGGCGCTAGCGCCGACAACGAATTAGACGTAGCGCTTTACTATCCGTTCGGCGTCAGTCAGATGCCCGACTTCTGGGCCAAGCACGACGCGCACCGCGACCGATTAGCGCTGCTGCTACAGTCCAAGAGGCCCTCCAGGAGCCTTCTAGGCTGGATCAACGCCTCTCCGTCGCTCCCGTCTCAAGATCATTGGCGGGTGTTTCCCAACAGCCCAGAGTTTCAGCTGGATTGGGAGTCCTACCTGCGCGGCAAATATCAGGATGTGTCGGGATTGAACTTTGCCTGGAGGACGGACGTAGAGTTCAAAACGCATCGCGAGGCGGCGCAACGCTTTCCCCTGTGGGCCAACAAGCGAGGCGTTGCGGCTTTATGGAAGATCGGCGAGCGGCCCGTTCATGTGGATCAGGCGCGCACGCAGTTCTGGACCGATTATCACGATTTTCTAAGAATGCGATGCGAGACGGCCTACCGTTCGATGCAGAAGTTTTTGAACGCGCCCTGTCTGAGTTGGATGGAGTTGACCGACGGTTCCGATCTGTCTCCTTCTCCCGCTTGGTTGCCGCGCGATCGGGACGGCGCCGCCGTCTACATACCGTCCAATGTACGAGACCATTGGTTTGCCGCCTTGTCGCAAGCCGCCGGATCAATGGCCGACATGAAGGGTCAGCGTTTGGCGATAATCGAAACCGCAACCGCCACTAGCGCATTGGTCCAGACCTTAGCCGGCGTTGGCTTCTCGACGATCGTTTGGGAATCGAAGCCGGAAGACGCGATCGGAGATGCCCTGTCTGTAACTCCGACTGCTCGCCAGCCCGTGGCAGAGGCTTTCCCCATTTCGGCTTGGACGCCCGTCGAGCCTCAACTGATGGACGATGGCCGGTGGCTCGTGCCGTCTCAAACAGCTGTCGGAGGCAGACTGATCTGGATAGACGGCGTGTACGGTTACTGGACGATGGTTCAAACGGACGTAGGACCGCGGGTCCGGCTCTGCTTATGGACAAATAGAGAATCGAAGCAGCTCGTGCTGAAGTTCGGCGATAAGACGCCCATCTTCGCTTCGATGGCCGACGGCACGGCCGCTCAAGCGACTGTGCGGGGCGACCGGGTTACGGTCATGATTGGCTCGAGACCTACATTCCTTACTGGTTTTACCGCCTTGCCTTTGTGCGAGACAGCCATCGAAGATTTGGCGGCGCGGTTCAAACGGGCTGAGGAAACTGCATCGAATCTTAAGCGCGATCTATCCGTTCAGCGGTTCGGCTACAAGCAGGCCATGCAAACCTATTCAAAGAGCCCGCTCTCAGGCTTCGAGTTAGTGCGCCAAGCGGTCGAATCGGCCGAGCGCGCAGTCAGAAACTACGTCTGGTTAGAAGCGGAGAATGCACGGGATCACAATTTTGGCTCCTCGCGCGACTGGGCTGCGATTTCGGGCGGCGCCAGCTTGTGGCTAAAGTCCTCCATCCTCCCGACCGGTGGATACGACTACGCCAACTACAGTTTCAGCGCTCCTTATGACGGCGACTATGCGATCTGGGTTGCGGCCGCAGGGCTGTCGAGAGAGCTAGAATGGAGCGTTCAGCCCGATCCCAAAAACGAGGCGTCGAGCGGGGCCGAAGGTCGCTATTCTCCAAACGGAGACAAGGGCGCCAAGTACGCCGGGCGCTATGTTTGGCACCGAATCGGATCGGCGCGCATCCGACCCGGATCGCACGAGCTAACCTTGCGCTTCAAGGCGAACGGCGAGCGATACATCGAATTGGATGCCATCCTGATCGCGCCGAACGGCATCGTTCCGACCGGCGCATCACAACCAAGGCCTTAAGACAGGAACCAATGCCAAACCAAAGAAAAGACGAGGGAAACGAATGATCGACGAACATAAGACGACCGGGTTCGCCGTGGTTTTGGGCGCCGGCACGATGGGCGCGCAAATCGCGGCGCACTTGGCGAACGTCGGGTGGCGCGCGCTGTTGCTCGACATCCCGGGCGGCGAGCCAACCCCAGACGAAGCGGCAAAGGGTCTGACTGCAACCAGCCCAGAAGTTCGAAATCGTCCCGCTATTCAAGGGCTTGCCAAAGCAAAGAAACTCAAACCCGCGCCGTTCTATCATGAAAAGTTTGCCGATCGCATCCAGTTTGGCAATTTTGACGACGACCTGCCTAAAATCAAGGACGCCGATTGGGTGATCGAAGCCATCGTCGAACGGTCGGACATCAAAAGACAGATGTGGGACAAGGTACAGCAGCACGCAGGCCCCCAAACGTATCTCAGCACAAACACATCCGGTCTCTCCGTCTCCGAGATGACAGAGGGCTGCAGCGAAGAGATTCGCGCCCGGTTCTTTGGAGCGCACTTCTTCAATCCGCCTCGATATTTGAAACTGCTTGAACTGATTCCTCTCGATCAAACCGCGCAAGATACGATGGACCGTGCGGTCGGTTTTGGCGAAAAGGTATTGGGCAAGAGGGTCGTGATCGCACGGGACACCCCCGGTTTTATCGGCAACCGCTTGGGCATCTATTCGATGATGAGCGTGTTTCAGGCGGTCAAAGAGTTTGATATGACCGTCGAAGAGGTCGATGCGCTGACGGGGCCTCTGATCGGGCGACCGCGCAGCGCGACCTTCCGATTGGCCGACATCGTTGGCCTGGACGTGCTTGCCAGCGTTGCGAGCCATCAGCGCGAAAGGCTCGAAACGCCAGAAGAAAAGGCCGCGTTCGAACTTCCCGAAGTCGTGCAGACTATGCTTGCCGAAGGTCGATTGGGCGAGAAGAGCGGAGCCGGTTTCTTTCGACGCCTAAAGGACGGCACGATAGAAGCGATGGACCTGAAAACGGGCGAATACCGACCGCGCCAAAAGCCGCGATTCGACCATTTCGCCGAAATCGAAAAACTGCCCCTTAAGGAGCGCATCAAAGCCCTGATCGCGCACGACAGCCGAGAAGGGAAGTTTTTGTGGCGATTGTTCAGCGACGGTTTGTGCTACGCCCTGACGCATGGACCCAGCCTGTGCGACGACCCCGAGCCGATCGACAATGCGATCAAATGGGGCTTTGGATGGGAGATGGGGCCGATCGAAACATTGGACGCCATCGGCCCGCGCGCGTTCGCCGAACGCCTGGATGTCGTTCCGCCAACGCTTCAGCAACTGTTTAATTCGGGTCGCGAGACGTTCTATCAAGGCGATACGGTCTACTCTTGGTCGATCGGCGGCGCCCGGCAGATCGACCTCTCGCCCGAGTTTATGACGCCGGGGATCATGGCCGAAAAGCGCCCCAAACTTCTTGGCAACGCCGACGCCTCGCTGTACGACTTGGGCGACGACGTTTTTTGCGCGGCGATCCATTCCAAAATGAACACCCTCGGCCCCTCCGTAATGGAGACGATCCTGAAAGGCGCCGACAAAGCCGAACAGGAAGGCCGCGGCTTGGTGATAACGGGACTGGGCGACCACTTTAGCGTTGGATTCAACCTACAACTGTTCCTGATGATGATCGGCGCGGGCGAGTGGGACGAGGTCGCAAACGGCGCCCATGCTTTTCAGCAAAGTTTGTTGCGCCTTCGCTACGCCAAGGTTCCAATCGTCAGCGCCGTTTTTGGCTATACGTTGGGCGGCGCGTGCGAACTGGCCATGCACAGTTCGAGCGTCGTAGCTTCGGCGGAAACCTACATGGGGCTGCCGGAAGTCGGAGTCGGCATTATTCCTGGCGGCGGCGGCGCGAGTACCATGCTTCATCGCGCCTTAAAAGACCTTCCGGCAGACGCCGATCCCTATCCAGCAGTGCGCAAGATCATTGAGACTTTAGGATTTGGCAAGGTGGGCACGAGCGCGTTCGAAGCGCAAGAGTACGGATTCCTGCGCCCGGGCTTGGATCAGATCGTGATCAATCCCGATCGCGTTTTGTGGGGCGCCAAGCAAGCTGCCATCAACCTGTACGAAGCAGGCTATCAGCCGCCCGAACCGCCAAAGGTCATGGCGCATGGCGACGGCCTCTATAGCCGACTCTATGTCGAGCTTTACAATCTCAAGACCGGCGGTATGATGTCCGATCACGACTTCCTCATCCTTTCGGAACTGGCATGGATACTGTCCGGCGGCGACGGCGCCAGCGCAAAACCGATGCCCGAAGCCTACTTCTATCGGCTTGAGGTCATCGTAAACGCCAAACTGGCGCAACAGCCCAAGACCTGGGAAAGAATGAAGCACATGCTGGAGAAGGGCAAACCCCTTCGCAATTAAGGAGACCACGATGCAAGACGCTTATATAGTTGCTTCGGTAAGAACGGCGATCGGAAAAGCGCCCCGCGGCGCGCTGCGAAACGTGCGACCGGACGATTTAGGCGCATTTGCGCTTCAAGGCGCTTTGGCGCAAGTTCCCGGTCTCGACCCTAAGGAGATAGAGGACGTCGTCTTTGGCTGCGCAATGCCAGAGGGCGAGCAGGGCATGAACGTAGCCCGGATCAGTGTGCTGCGAGCCGGTTGGCCTATCGATGTGGCCGCCGCGACGGTCAATCGCATGTGCGCCTCGGGTCTGGAGGCCATTGCGATCGCGGCTCAGCGCGTTCAAACGGGCCAATGCGATGTCGCCGTCGGTGGCGGAACGGAGAGCATGTCGATGATCCCCATGGGCGGAACCATTTTCAAACCAAACCCGACGCTTGCTCGCAACTATCCCGATTCCTATCTGGGCATGGGGCTGACTGCCGAGAAACTGGTCAATGAGTACGGCATAACCCGCGAGGAGCAGGACGAGTTCTCCTACAACAGCCATATGAAGGCGGTCTCCGCTCAAGATTCCGGCGCATTCGAAGGCGAGATTTGGACGGTGCAAACGACCGAGCGCGACTACGGCCCGGACGGCTATCCAAAGGAGAAAGAAGTTATTCTTAAGCAGGACGAAGGACCTCGGCGCGATACAACCATCGAAGCGCTGGCGAAGCTTAAGCCAGCATTCTTGAGCGACGGCACCGTAACGGCGGGCAACAGTTCTCAACGGAGCGACGGCGCCGCTGCGACGATTCTGATGAGCGAGAGCAAGATGAACGCTCTCGGACTGAAACCGATCGCACGATTGGTCTCCTATGCGCTTGCGGGCGTTCCGCCGGAAACGATGGGCATCGGCCCTGCGTTTGCAATCCCCAAAGCGCTGGAGAAAGCGGGCAAAAAGGTCGAGGACATCGACTTGTTCGAGGTGAACGAGGCGTTTGCCGCTCAGGTGCTGGCCGTGTTGCGACAGTTCCCCCTGCCGACCGAACGACTGAACGTCAATGGCGGTGCCGTTGCACTCGGTCATCCATTGGGCTGTACAGGCGCCCGGCAGACAGCGACTCTCTTGAACGCGTTGCGAAAGAGAGGCGGGAAGTGGGGCGTCGTTAGCATGTGTGTGGGAGGCGGCATGGGCGCCGCGGCGGTGTACGAACTGTTATGAAACACAAAGGCGACACGGCGATCGACAACCTCTCCGCTGCATTTGGTCGAATGTTGATCGCGCTGTATGCAGCCGAAAAGTGGGCCGTTACTTTAGAAGACCGCGAAGAGGCGGCCAGGGCGATCCGCATGTCCGAAGCGATGGAAGCGGAGGCCATGGCCGCGTTTGGACGAGATAGCGTTGCGCCCCTCTTGAGGCAATTGGTGCGCGAAACGGGCGATTTAGCCGCAATTAGACGCTATCTAACCATGCCGGACCGCACAAGATCGCATCACTATGCATAGGGAGGCTGACTGAATGAAGGTGTTGACGCCGATCAAGCGCGTGCCCGATCCGTTTGCCAAGGTAACGCCCGGACCGGACGGACGATCCGTCGTTGTAGATGGCGAGAAGCACGTTATCAACCCATTCTGCGAGATCGCGCTTGAGGAAGCGATTCGACTCAAAGAAGCCGGCATGGCCACCGAAGTTGTAGCCGTAACGGTTGGAGGCGCAGAAGCTGCCGAGCAGCTTCGAACTGCGCTGGCAATGGGCGCCGACCGAGCCGTCCATATCCAAGTTGACGAGACGCTCGATCCGCCCGCGATCGCAAAGCTCTTGGCCGCCTTCGCAAAGCGCGAGTCGCCTCAAATTATTCTATTAGGTAAGCAGGCCGTCGATTTGGATAACAATGCGGTCGGTCAATACCTCGCCGCCTATTTGGGAGTCCCCCAAGCGACCTTTGCCTCCAAAATTGAAATCAGCGGAAGCGAAGCGACGGTTGCAAGGGAAACCGACAGCGGCATCGAAACCATCCGAGTCGCCTTGCCTGCCGTCATTACAACCGATCTGCGGTTGAACGAGCCTCGGTACGTTTCGCTCACAGGCATAGTTCGAGCAAGAAGCAAGCCGTTGGAAACGCTCTCGCCGGCCGACTTGGGCGTGTCGGTGCAAGCCAGCGTGCGCCTGATAAGCGTCGAGGCTCCCCCCAAGCGACAGGGCGGTCGCAAAGTCGCCTCTGTATCCGAACTTGTTCAAGCCCTCAAGGAAGAAGCAAAGGCTATCTAATCACGGAGAGATCAATGAGAGTTCTCATTTTAGCGGAGAGCGATGGACAAATCGTATCGGAGAAAACCCTTCCCAGCATCGCCTTTGCGCAATCGATAGGGGCCGAGTTCGACATTCTGGCATTCGGAGAACAGGGCATCGACCGCCTGCAAGGCTATGGCGCAGGCCGCGCGATCGTTGTTCAGAACGCCGGTCCGCCGCTGTCCGGCGCTTACGCAAAGACGATCGCTCTCGTCGCCGAGCCGTACGACATCGTTGTGGGTACGACTTCGACTTATACTCGCGATGTTCTGGCGCGGGCGGCAGCCTTGCTGGATTGGCCGATAGTGAGCGATGTCATACAGTTTGAAGCCAGCGAGAGAGTTAGGGTCAAACGTCCGATCTATTCGGCCAACCTGATCGGCACGTTCGAAATCGACGCGCCAAGATTCGCCATGACCGCTCGCGGTCCGGCATGGGGCAAGCCCGAATCGCGCAGCGGCGAATCGCAAATCGAACGCATTTCCTTACAAAGCGATTCGGACGGCACCCGATACATTGGATTGGAGCAAGGCGCGCAGGGCAGACCCGACTTGACGCAGGCTCGGGTCGTCGTGTCGGGCGGACGACCCTTAAAAGATGCAGAAACTTTCGAGAAGCTTATTGGCGGACTCGCCGACGTGCTGGGCGGCGCTGTGGGCGCAACGCGCGCCGCCGTCGATTCTGGAATCGCTCCAAACGACCTGCAGGTTGGTCAAACGGGCAAGACGGTTGCGCCGGAGCTCTATATCGCTGTGGCCGTCTCTGGGTCCGTGCAGCACCTGGCCGGAATGAAAGATTCGAAAGTCATCGTCGCCATCAACACCGACCCAGAAGCGCCCATCTACGATGTGGCCGACTTCGGCTTAGTGATGGACCTCTATCAAGCGGTACCCGAGATGATCGAGGAACTCAAACGTTTAAGAGGCTAAATGGACTGGTCCGAATATACGCGCAATACTTATATTGGAATTAGTTCTCTCGAAAAAGCGCTCTTTTACATCCTGATCTTCTCTTCTATCGGCTATGTCGCCCTTTGGTATCGCGGTCGCGCTCGCCTGTGGAAACAGGGCCAGGCCGTGTCGGACGATCGCCCGTGGCATAAGCGATTCCGAACGATGCGGCGGTTCTCTCTAGAGCAACGAAAACTGCCGAGGCACAAGTTCGGCGGCCTCTTTCACATTCCGATGTACATCGGCTTCATCGTCCTCTTCATCGGCACGACTCTGCTCTTTATCAACGAGACGACCGAGCGCGTCGGATTCAAGTTCCATAAGGGATTGTATTTTGCCGTTTACGAGGTGACTCTCGATCTTTTTGGCTTGGGCGTCTTGTTCGGCTGCCTGCTAGCGCTTTATCGCCGTATTGTTCAGAAGCCGCCATCGCTCAGCCGCGCTCCCGCCGACCTGGTCAGCGTTCTCTTACTCTTCGTCATTGTGCTGACGGGGTATGCGCTCGAATCGGCGCGCATAGTCGTAGATAGCACACCGCCTCAAGTTGCGGCATGGTCATTTGTCGGCAACGCTTTTGCGCCTGCCTTCATGGGCCTATCGGTTGATGGTTACGGCGTGATCTGGTGGATTCATGCCGTCCTTATTGCCGCATGGATCGTTTCCCTCGCATTTGGAAGGACGCGGCACATTTTGCTGGCGCCCGTGGTCGCCTATTTCAAACCCGCTATCCAGGCCAACGTCCCGCCCAACGTCGATATCGAGCAAGTAGAGCAGGGAGGTGCAATCGGTGTCAATGCCCTCTCCCAATTCTCGCGCTGGCATCTGATGAGCCTTGACGCCTGCATGGGCTGCGGTCGGTGCGAACGCGCCTGTCCCGCCACAGCCACGGGCAAAACGCTCAACCCGAAGCTCATAGTTGAGAAGCTTCGAGACGCAATGACAAAGGGCAGCGGCGATGATTTGACCCATGTGATCAGCGACGACGAGCTCTTTGCCTGCACGACGTGCGGCGCCTGTCGAGAGGAGTGCCCCGTATTGATCGAGCATCCCATCATGATTATGGAAATGCGACGGCACCGGGTAACCGAAGGCAATCTGCGCGGTACGCCTGCAGGCGCTTTGCAACGGATCGGCAGCCAGGGCAATCCGTGGGGTCTGCCGCCCGCCGATCGCGCAAAGTGGGCAGACGGCCTCGACATTCCAACGGTCGCCGAAAACCCGAACTTTGACATTCTCTTTTGGGTTGGGTGCGCAGGCGCATACGATCCACGCGGACAGCAAACCGCGCGCGCCATTGCAACGCTCCTGACCAAGGCAGGCGTCAATTTTGCTGTGCTGGGCCCTAAAGAAAAGTGCACGGGCGATACGCCGCGACGGCTTGGCGAAGACTTGCTTTTCCAAGACCTGGCCATGCAAAACGTCGAGACCTTGAATGCTGCCAAGGTCAAGCGAATCGTTGCGATGTGCCCGCACTGTATGCACACGATCAAGAACGAGTTCGGAGCATTCGGCGGGCAGTACGAAGTTCTCCATCACACGCAACTATTGGCGGAACTCATCGAACAAGGCAAACTTCCAGCGCCCCAAGACGGCGGCAAGACGATTACGTACCACGATCCCTGCTATCTGGCGCGGGTCAATGGCATCCACGCGGCGCCTCGGCGAGCGTTGAGCGGCATGAAGCTGAACATCATAGAGGCGCCGCGCTCTAAGGATAAGACTTTCTGCTGCGGCGCCGGCGGCGGTCGGATGTGGACCGAAGAACCGCCCAGCCAGCGACCGGGAGTTCAGCGCGCCGACGAACTGCTGGCGACGAACGCCGAAACGGTCGCGGTCGGCTGTCCTTTCTGCATGATCATGATCTCTGACAGCGTCAAAGCCAAGAGCGAAACCACTCAGGTCAAAGATATTGCCGAACTGATCCTGGAACAAATCGAGACACCTGTGCGATAATAGAGAACGGAGGACACCATGAGTCTAACACTGCGCGGCGGCGAGTTCATTATCAAAGATTGCGACCCATCACAAACCTTTACGCCAGAAGACCTAACCAGCGAAGATCACTTGATCGCACAGGCGGCTGAAGACTTTATTCGAGGCGAAGTGATGACCCAGTACGACGCGATCGAGAGCCAGGCCGACGGGGTCATGATCGGACTGCTCAAGAAAGCGGGCCAGTTAGGCTTGATGGCAGGCGGACTGCCCGAGGCTTTTGGCGGCGCGGGTTTAAGCAAAGCGACCACCACGCTCGTCAGCGAGCGCATCAGCATCCAGCCGAGTTTCGCCGTCTCGCTGGGCGCCCACATAGGCATCGGCACCCTGCCCATCCTCTTCTTCGGCACGCCCGAACAGAAGAGAAAGTACATTCCAAAACTGGGAAGCGGCGAGCAGATCGCGGCCTTCAGCTTGAGCGAGGCCGAGTGCGGTTCCGACCCCCTCAGCGCCAAGACAAAGGCGACCCTCTCGCCCGATGGAACCAAGTATCTGCTGAACGGCGCCAAAATGTGGACCACTAACGGCGGATTTGCAGATGTCTTCATCGTCTTTGCCAAGATCGATGGAGAGCAGTTCACCGCATTCATTGTTGAGCGCAACTTTCCGGGAGTCTCGGTTGGGCGAGAAGAGCACAAATTAGGCATCAAGGGCAGCTCGACTCGGCGCGTCATCCTTGAGAACGCCGAGGTGCCTATCGAAAATGTCTTGGGCGAGATCGGCAAAGGGCATCGCATCGCGTTCGGAGTGCTCAACATCGGTCGCTTCAAACTGGCAGCCAGCGCGCTCGGCGTCTCAAAAGAGGCGCTTCGCATCGCTGTTCGATATGCCAAGGAGCGCAAACAGTTTGGGCGAGAAATCGCCTCGTTTGGCATGATCCAGCAGAAAATCGCCGATATGGCCACCAAGGTCTACGTGCTAGAGAGCGCGATCTACCGCACGGCGGGTCTGCTCGATAGCGTCTTCCATGACATCGATGCCTCCGCGCCGGATGCCAACGATAACTATCGCCGTGCGGACGAAGAGTATCCCGTCGAATGCGCAATCATGAAGGTGTTCGGCTCCGAGGTCCTTGATTTTGTGGTCGATGAAAACCTCCAGATTCATGGCGGCTTTGGGTTTACCGAGGAGTTTCCTGCGGCGCGAATGTACCGAGATGCGCGGATCAACCGCATTTTTGAAGGAACGAACGAGATCAACCGCTTGCTCTCTCTGGGGATGCTGATGAAGCGCGCGCTGAAAGGCCACCTGCCGGGATTAATGGAGGCGGCGCAAGCCATTCGCTCGGAGTTGAATACGCCGCAGATGCCAGCCCCAGACCCGACGGAACCGATCGAAATCGTCGCCAAGCAGGTCGGCGGAATGAAGAAGGCCGCATTGATGACAGCGGGCATGGCGGTCGAGACCTTGGGCGCGACGATCGAGAACGAACAAGAGATCGTCGCCGCTCTCGCGGACTGCCTGATCGAGATTTATGCGCTCGAATCGGCGCTGCTGCGGACAAGAAAACTGAGCCAAAAAGGCTTGAACGTCGATCTTCCCGCCGCCATGACCATGCTCTACGGCTATAGCGCTCTCGATAACGTCGAGCGGTCGGCGCGATGGGCGATCAACGCCTTTGCCGAAGGCGATACGCGCCAGACGCTCTTGATCGCCCTCCGCCGCTACTGCAAGCGAATCGAGTGCAACCCGATCGGGCTTCAGCGCCAAGCAGCGGCCTACGTGATCGAGCGGGAAAGGGAGTGGTCTGCCTCGAGCGCCAAGTGAAGATGTGGCCGATACCCTGGTCGAACTGATCCGGTCAAACGCACAATCGCTCGGCGACTTGACGGCCTATCGCTTCTGGCGGGACGGTGCCGTAACCGATGTTACATGGTCGCAGTTTGACCGCGATTGCGATGCGTTCGCACAGTTGCTGATCGATCGAGGCGCGATGCCGGGAGATCGGATCGTGCTGCTTTCTGAGAACCGATACGAATGGTTGGTGGCCGACCAAGCCATCCTGCGCGCGGGCGCGTTCACGGTTGCGCTTCACTATCCGCTGACGAAGGAGCAGGCCGCCGCTCAAGCAAAAGACTGTGGAGCGCGACTGGCCATCGTTTCTGGAGAGCATCAATCGGCCAAACTCCCAGACCTTGATTGCATCCTGATCGACTCAAGAGGCAAGCCGCCTTCAGATGAGGTCATCAGGCGATCCAAAGCGATCGCCCCTAACGACGTTGCCACAATCATCTATACGTCGGGCACGACGGGCGAGAGCAAGGGCGCCATGCTGACTCATCAGAACCTGCTTTCGAACGCCCGAGCGCTCAGAGAGTTGGTTCAAGCCGAATCGCACGAGAACGTCGTGCTCAACTTTCTCCCGCTAAGCCACATCTATGCGCGCACCAGCGACTATATCTCGGCGGCAGTGCAGGGCGTCGTAATGGCGTTGGCCGCTAGCATCGAGACCGTCGGTCAAGACCTACAAACGTTCCGACCGCACGCGATTAACGCCGTGCCCAGATTTTACGAGAAAGTGAGAGAACGCATCATCGAGAGGCGAATTGTCCGTCTGCTCGGGCCCCTGGGTCGTCGTCTCGCGGTCAAAAAGGCGTTTGGCGGGCGGCTGCGCTATGCGTTCTCCGGTGGGGCGGCGCTGGATCCAACTGTGCAAGAGTTCTTTAGTCAAGCCGGACTAACCATCTATCAAGGATACGGATTGACAGAAACCTCGCCCGTAGTCTCAACCTGCTGGGAGGAGGCTTTCAAACCGAACACCGCTGGTCGAGCCGCCCCCGGCGTCGAGATCAAGATCGCAGAAGACGGCGAAATACTGGTACGCGGGCCTAACGTGTTCGTAGGATACTGGAACAACGAGGCCGCGACCAGAGAGGCGTTTGATGAGGACGGCTGGTTCCGCACGGGCGATGTCGGCGAGCTCGACAACGACGGCTTTCTCAAAATTACCGATCGGAAGAAGGACATCTTTGTGCTTTCGGGCGGCAAGAACGTTGCGCCAATGCCGATCGAGAACGCGCTGATCAACGATCCCTTTATCCTGCAGGCCGTGGTGTTTGGCGACAAGCAAAAGTTTACTGGGGCGCTCATCGTTCCCGACCGAGAAGCGCTATCCGGCAAGTTCGATCTCTCGGACAACGAAGGGATCAAAACCTTTCTACAACAGCGCATCGATCTGGCATTGGCAACCTTTTCGCCCCATGAGCGAGTCAAACGATTCGCCATAGTCGAGGAGCCCTTTTCGATGGAGAACGGGTCGATGACGGTAACGCTCAAGCTTCGCCGCTCGCGCATTCTCCATCAGTATGCCGACCTCGTCGAGAAGGTTTACCGCGACTAAAGCCGAAGATAAAGCTAGAGCCAATTAGGAGGTTAGCATGGGCGACCAATATCGCCGTCAGATCAACGATAGAACCCTTCGGCCAGAAAGCCTGATGATGAGCTACGGCTACCTGCCCGAGTGGTCGGAATGCGCGCTAAAGTGCCCCATTTTCCAAACTTCGACCTTTGTCTTTCGCACGGCGGAAGAAGGAAAGGCCTTCTTTGAAATCGCCTATGGTTTGCGCGAGCAGGGACCCGGCGAAACGCTCGGTCTCATCTATAGTCGCTTAAACAACCCAGATTTAGAAATCCTGGAGGATCGCCTTACGCTTTGGGACGGCGCCGAGGATTGTGCCGTATTCGAAAGCGGCATGGCGGCCATCTGTGGCGCGATGTTCTCCTTTTTGCGTCCGGGCGATGTGCTGTTGCACAGCGAGCCGCTCTATGGAGGCACCGACCACTTGATCAAGCACGTCCTTACCGAATATGGGATCGTGCCAGTGCCCTTTGCGGCCGGAACGAGCGAGAGCGGCATCCTGCGGATTCTGGATCAAAGCGATAGCGCGGACAAACTGAAGATGATCTATATCGAGACGCCTGCCAACCCGACAAACGTGCTGGTCGACATCGAAATGTGCGCTCACATCGCCAGAGCGCGCTCGACTCCAGAACGCCCGGTCATTACCGCTGTCGACAACACCTTTTTGGGGCCCGTGTTCCAACACCCGATAAAGCATGGCGCCGATTTAGTGCTCTACTCGGCTACCAAGTACATCGCGGGACACTCGGACGTTATTGCCGGAGCATGCCTTGGTCCAAAGAACTACATTCAGACCATCAAGGCATGGCGAACTTTCATGGGCTCAATGTGCAGCCCGTGGACAGGCTGGCTTTTGATGCGGAGCCTAGAAACCCTGAAGTTGCGAATGACCTGCCAGATGAAGAACGCCCGCGTGGTGGCCGACTTCTTGGCCGACCATCCTCAAGTCGAGCGCGTTCACTACTTAGGACATATGACCGAGCATTGCAGCCAGTACGCGACCTATCAGCGACAGTGCTTGAGCCCGGGCGCGATGATCTCGTTCGAAGTGGTCGGCGGAGAGAGGGAAGCGTTTCGTTTTCTCAACTCGCTCAAACTAATCAAACTGGCCGTTTCGTTAGGCGGTACCGAATCGCTGGCCGAGCACCCCTGCACAATGACACATGCCGACATGTCCAGCGAGGACAAGAAGCAGTTCGGAATAAAGGAGAACCTAATCCGCCTATCCGTTGGCGTAGAACACCCCGAAGACCTAATTGCCGACTTAGATCAAGCGCTGCGGTGCGGCGTAGAGGCGCGGCCCGCCGCCATGAAGTAGACGGACAAGACGACCAATCCAGCCACGCCGAACAGCGCTTTGGCATAGTTGGGAAAGGCGTAAAACGAAAAGAAACCCTCGGTAAGAGCCGCCCACAGCAAGAGCGGCACGGAGCCGGCCAACAACCATATCGCCGTCTTGCCGCCATGCCGAACCGAATCGATTCGTGTGCGGTCGCCCGGCAACAACAGCGACAATCCCAAAGCGAGCCCGCCTGCGCCGCACAAGAAGATTGCGCCTAACTCCGGCACGCCATGAGGAAAGATGGAAACCAGCAAGTAACCCAGCTTTCCGACTTTGGCCATCTCTGCCGCCAAAGCGCCCATGATCGCGCCGTTCTGAATGAGCAACAGCACGGTGGGGATGCCGAGCAGAATCCCATACCCAAAGCATCGCATCGCCACGCTCGTGTTGTTGACAAAGTAGAACGCGGTCGGCGCATAGCCGTCGTCCTTACCGACCGCCTTCTGCTCGCCTGACTTCCATTGTTCGACCACATCGGCAAACTGTTCCGGCATCAGCCGGTAGGTCCAATCGCCGTCGTGATAGCAGAGGGCAAAAGCGACGACCGCCCCTACGAAGAAGAACCCGATCGCCGCCGCAAACAACCGCCAAGTTGTTCGAAAGCTGAGCGCGAAGCGATCCCAGAAGTTTCTCAGGCCAATTCGAAGAGTGCCCGTCCGGGCGCGATAGATGACGCCGTGCGCACGCGTCATCAGGGCATTGAGGGAGGCGTCTAATTCGGGGCTCAGCTTCTTGGTGCGGATGTAGGCTAAATCCGCCGCAGCTTGACGATACAGCCTGCCAATGCGCTTGAGTTCAACCCTAGAAAGAGATCGCGCGCCCCCTGTACGAAGGCGCGCGACCGCTTGATCCAACTCGTTCCAAGCCTCTTTTCGCCGCTCGATATCAAACGGCATAGGCGTCGAACGAGATTACTTCTTAACGGGCGCCTTTGCGGGAGCCTTGGCGACCGTCGTAAACTTAGCAGGGTTCTTCTTAAAAGTGTCGCGGCAGGCTGCGGTGCAGAAATGCAGGGTCTGCTTGTTGTGCGCCAGAGTAACGGACTTTTTGGCGTCCTTGACGGGGGTCTTGTGCACCGCGCACATGACGGCGGCCGGCTTGGCAGGCGCCTTGGCTTCCATGGTCTTGGGCTCGGCGCAACACGCGTCCTTGGCCTGGCCGCCCTCGGCGCAACACTCGGCCTTCATGGCTTCGGTCTTGCCCTCGGCGCAGCAATCGTCGGTCTTTGCGGCGGTTTTCGCCTCGGTCTTGACGCTGGCTGTCTGGACTTTAAGGTATTTGGCAGGGTCGGCTTTGAATTTGGTAACGCAACCGCTGCAACAAAAGGCCAGTTCCTTGCCGTTGTGCGTATACTTGACCGCCTTCGCCGCATCCACCGCTCCGCCGCTGACAGGGCAAGTCGCGTTCTTCTGGGCCTGAAAGCCTGCAAACACCATCGTAAGCGCGGCTGCTGCCGCGATAAGGCTGATTAATCGCATCGAGTGGATCCTCCTGAGTGATCTATGGATATTGTACCCTCATTCTCGATTATCGGCCAATAGTTTCCTCAGGTAAGCGCCCGATCCGCGAATCATGCTCTCTGGGTCGGGAAAGTCGTCGAACGGCTCGATCGACAGCCACCCGGTATAGCCGATGCGCTTTAAGGTGCTCAAGATCGGCCCAAAGTCGGTCGGCCCAAAGCCGGGCGCCCGTCGGTTAGAATCGTTGAGATGGACGTGCCTAATGATGCTCTGCCGCTTGATGATCAAGTTCGGAAGGTCGTGCGTTTCCGAAAGCGCGCTCTTGACATCAAAAATAGAGCTGACGGAGTCGGAATTGAACGCCCGAACAACCTCCGCCGCTTCATCCATCGTGTTGATAAAATGGGTCTCGTCGCGCGGCAAAGGCTCGATACAAATGATAATCCGATGTTCTTCGGCCTCGCGCACGGCCGACGTCAGAGTATCGATCATCAACTCGAGCCGATCATTCCGGTCGGACGATCGCTGCTTTGGCGAGCCGAACACCATCCGATCTGCTCCCAAGTCGGCTGCGAAAAGCACCAACTCTCGCAAGTAATCCGCGGTTCGGGATCGAATCTCGGCATCCGCATGGGCAACGTGCAGCCCGGCAGGCGACACTAACAGCCAATGCAGCCCGACTATCTGAAGTCCCGCGCTCTCGGCAGCGCTCTTGATTTCAACTCGATCCGACATCCCTAAATCGCAGACCGAGTCGGCAAACACAAAAGGCGCGATCTCTACGCCTTCAAAACCGGCATCTGCGATCAAACGACAGGCGTCTGGCCAGGGCAAGCGGCGCAAAAGTTCGTTGCAAGCGGCGAGTCTCATTGGAATAATGCTACCCGCTGGTAAAATAACCGGCAATGCGACGACAGCGAACGCTCATCGGCCTTCTCCTTGTCATCATCCTGGTTTCGGTACTGGCTTATGTGCGCAGCCAGCCTTGGGGACAGTTTCTGCTGTTTCTACCACCTGACAGCCAAGGCTGGATCGTGTGCGAGAGAGCCGGAGAGAACGATTCGGACATCGTGATCGTTAAGCCGGACGGCGCGATCGTCGAATTAGCGACTGGCCCGAGCGACGACATCCAGCCCGATTGGTCGCCCGACGGAAACATGATCGCATTTTCCAGCAACAAACGCGACGAAGTCTATCAGCTCTTTCGCATCCCGGCTTCGGGCGGTCAGGCGCTGCAGCTCACAGTGGGCGGCGGTGCAAAGTTCGAGCCCGTCTATTCTGCAAACGGCGACCACATTCTTCACATAGCCCAAGGTCTGGTAACCGAAGTCGAGCCAAAAACCCTCCACGCAGAACAAATCATCCCGCCGAGCGAGATGATGCACCAATGGAGACAGGACGGCGAAGCGGCGCTGAGCTTTCGAATGCCGCGCCCGAGCAAGACCGACGATCGCCTATTCGCCGCAGTGCAGCGTGCGGATGGCGAGGAAGTCGCCATAGCCCACTTTATCCCTCCCGACCGATCTCGGATGCGGTCGCCCATGCTGGTAACTTCGGCCAAGAGGATTGACGTTGACTGGTCGCCCAAAGAGGCCAAGTTGGCGATGGCCGTTTGGGAAGGCGAGGTACAAGTATCCGAGGAGAGGAAGGACAAGGCCAGCTTCATCGGCATGGCCGACTTCACCCAAGACCCGCAACAGCCGAGCTTTCGCATCGTCATGGCATTGCCGCCCGAACACTTCGCGAGCGAAGTCGCCTTCTCGCCAAACGGCGAGGTGTTAGCGTTTGTGCTGAACAAGACGCACGAAGAGGGCTATGAACGACTTGGATTGGTCGTAGTCGCTGCTACAGGCGGCGCGCCAACGCCTCTAACGCAAGGCGAAGCATGGCAGCCAAGCTGGACGCCAGACGGGCAAAAAATCGCCATCGCCTTCGGTCCAAGGGGAAAAAGGCAGATCCATCTCGTGCACCGCGAATCGGGACAATCGGAGCCGATCACCAAGGATGAGCGAGACTACTCGTCGCCCCGCGTCTCGCCCAAGAAATAGCCTATTTCGAGACGATCTCTAACACTTTCAGCCAAGTTCTCGACTGACGATGGCCAAATCGCTTCCGTTGGTTCTTCTTGGCCTTATACTTAAAGCCAACGATCTTCTTCGCACGGTCCTGCTTGACGACCTCGGCGATCACTTTGGCTCCAGAAACGAACGGAGCGCCCACCTTGACCTCGTTCTCGCCGCGCACCAGCACGACCTCCTCTAACTCTACCTTGGCGCTCGGTTCGGCATCGATCTTCTCAACGACCAGCGATCCGCCCACCTCAGCCTTGTATTGCTTTCCGCCCGTTTTCACTATCGCGTACATGTGTTTGCTCCGTTCCAAAGATTATCGCGAACTCAAATTATACCCGCTCGAAGGAGGTCTTTCAGCATCAGCATCCCGATGGGCCGGCGATCTTCGTCCAATACCGGCGCCTCGCCAATCTTGACCGGCAGTTCCTGAAACATCCTCAGAGAATCGAGAGCCAGCGGATTGCCCTCTATAACGGTTGCCGTTGGATTCATGATCGCAGAGGCGGGCAGTTCTAGCGCTTTCTCGTCGGTTAACAATCGGCGCCGTATGTCGCCGTCCGTAATCAAACCGACAAATCGCCCCTTGCCGTCCGCAACGCACGCAGCGCCCGCGCCCGCCTTTGTGATCGCAAAGAGCACGTCCCTCACGCTCGAATCTTGATTCACGACAGCCAGCCCGTCCTCCTTGCGCATCACCTCGTGCGTGGTCAGGAGCAACTGCCGACCCAATTTGCCCGCCGGATGATTGACTGCAAAATGATCGGGCGTAAAGCCTCGAGCAGCCATAACAGACAACGCTAAAGCATCTCCCAAAGCCAGCATCGCGATCGCGCTGGCAGTGGGCGCCAAGTTGTGCGGGCAAGCCTCGCGCTCGACGGAGACGTCCAGCACGAAATCGCAGCTTCGAGCGATCGATGAATCGAGGCTGCCAGTGAACGCGATCATCTTGCTGCCCAAACGCTTTAGAGCAGGGAGGAGCGTTACAATCTCGTCGCTCTCGCCGCCATAAGAAAGCAGCACGATCGCGTCGTTCCCGTTCACCGCGCCCAAATCGCCGTGCGCCGCTTCGGTCGGATGCAGGTACATGGCCGGGGTGCCTGTGCTGCTAAACGTGCCGGCCAATTTTCGGGCAATGGCTCCCGATTTTCCGACGCCGCAAAGCACTAGCCGACCTTGGAGACCCAGAATCATCTGCACGGCGCGGTCGAAACGCTCGTCAAGCCGCGAGATCAAGCCCTGAATCGCATCAGCCTCGATCTGAAGCGAAGTCCGAGCGACCTCCATCGGGTCGGCCATCGCGCTGGTTACCAAAGCCTAAACTCCGACTTCGCCAAGTCTCTGCGCCGCGACCGTATCGACCCGGATGCCAGGCCCCATCGTCGTCGAGATCGTGATCCGTTGCAGATACCGACCCCTTGCGCCCTGAGGCTTGGCTTTGATCAATGCGCTCAGCGCGGCAGCCAAGTTCTCCTTCAGCTGCGCTTCGCTAAACGAAGCCTTGCCGATTGGCATGTGCACGATTCCGGCCTTCTCAACTCGATAGTCGACGCGGCTCGCCTTCTTGATGTCCTCCACCACTTTGCCCGGATCGGTCGTAACCGTGCCCGACTTGGGCGTCGGCATTGCCGCTTTCAAAACGCCGCCGATCTTGCTGATGACAGGCATCAAAGCCTGTTCGGCTACAATCACATCGAAGTTCTTCCAGTCCTTCCAGCCTTTCTGAATCTGCTCGACCAGTTCCTCTGCGCCGACCATCTCCGCGCCCGCTGCCTGTGCCGCATCGGCCGCAGGTCCCTTTGCAAACACCAGCACTCGCTGCTTCTTGCCCGTTCCATGCGGAAGATTGGTAACGCCGCGCACCACTTGATCGCCCTTCTTAGGATCGACGCCCAACTGTATCGCCAAATCGACGGTTTCGTCAAACTTGGCCGAAGCCGTCTCCTTGGCCAATCGAACGGCATCGTCTGGCGAGTAGACCTCGTTCTTATCGACTTTGGTAGCTGCACCTTTGAATCGTTTACCTACTGTCTTCATCCTCGTTCCCCCTTTAGTCCACCACTTCCACGCCCATAGAGCGCGCAGTGCCCGCCATGATCTGCATAGCGGCTTCGATGTCGTTCGCGTTCAGGTCTGGCATCTTTCTCTCAGCCGCTTCTTTCAACTGCGCCCGAGTGATCTTGCCGACCTTCTGCTTCAGGGGATTGCCGGAACCCTTTTCGATGCCCGCGGCCTGTCGGATCAGTGCCGACGCCAAAGGTTGCTTGACGATGAACGTAAACGACCGATCTTCGTAAACCGTGATCTCGGTCGGAAGCACCATGCCCTTTTGCGAAGCGGTGCGGTCGTTAAAGTTCTTCACAAAATCCATGATGTTGACGCCCGCTTGACCGAGCGCCGGACCAACGGGCGGCGCCGGTGTGGCGGCTCCCGCTGGGAGGTTCAGCTTAACTACGTTGATGACTCTTTTCGCCATAATGGCTCCCTCCTACTTAGGTTAGGCGTTCGATCTGTTGAAATTCCAGCTCGACCGGGGTGTCTCTGCCAAAAATCGAGATCAGTACTTTGACCGTCTCTCGGTCGCCGTTGACCTCTTCTATTTTGCCTGTAAAATCGGCAAAGTGTCCGTCCACCACGCGCACGTTGTCGCCGCGCTTCCATGCCACGCGAGGCTTGACCTTGCTGTCCTCGATAGACTTCAAAATCTCTTCGACCTCATAATCGTGCATGGGGATCGGCCGGTCGCCCGAGCTGATGAAACTAGCGACGCCGGGCGTCGTGCGGATCAGCGTCCATGTGTCGTCGTCCAAGATCATCTCTACCAAGAGATAGCCGGGAAAAACCTTGCGCGTGATCGTCTGCTTCTTGCCGGCGCGGGTGCGAATCTCTTGCTCGGTCGGAATCAATATGCGAGTGATGCGGTCGGATAAGTCGGCCGCCTGCGCGCGCCGCTCCAATGTGGCGCGAACCTTGTTCTCGTGTCCCACGAGCGTCCTAACAACGTACCAGCGCTTGGTCATGGCTTTAGGTTAAAGCGATTCTCGATGGCGGTGATTCCAAACGACAAGATAGCGTCCAGCACTGCCAGCCAAAGCGTAAAGACGATCACAACGCCCAACACGGCCATCGCCATGCGGGTTGTGTCGTTGTGATTCGGCTTCGTAACGCGCAGCCACTCCATCCAGATCTCGTTGGCCGAGCGCCGCATCCGTGCGATCATGCCGGGGCTGGCTTCCTCTCCATGTTTGCTTATCGACGCCATTGTGTCCTCGTTCTGTATCTCTTCTCGCGGCCAAAAAGACGGCGGGGAAGAGGGATGTCAGAGTCTACCTCATGTCGGGGCGAATGTCAAGCCCTCTTTAGGTATACTCCCTTCGCTCCATGGCGCAAATCTATAACGAGGGCGCGGTCGAGTTCCGCCTGCCCGATTCCAATAAGATTTTCTATAACCCTCGCGCTCGGCTCGGACGCGATATAGGCGTTTTGGCGCTCCGCGCAGAAGCCGAACGCAACGGCCGATCGTTAACAGTCTTAGAACTTATGGCGGGGGTCGGGCTGCGCACGCGCCGATACTTGGCAGAGGCTCCAGTCCGCGCGATACTCGCCAACGACGCCAACCCAGATGCGCACAACGTTCTGAAAGAGAGTCTCGAAGGCAACGAGAAGGCCGAACTGACCAACGAACTGGCTCAAAGACTTCTCGCTCGACTCTATCTGGAAGATCGCCGCTTCGATTGGGTCGACTTGGATCCCTTCGGCTCGCCTTCGCCCTTTTTCCCTTGGTGCCTGGGCGCGGCCCGGTGGGACGGTCTGCTCTACGTAACGGCGACCGATGCCCCCGTGCTCTGCGGCGCGCAACGATCCGAAGCCCTAAAAGCCTACGATGCGGTCGCCTACTTGGGCAAGGAGTGCCACGAACTGGCTCTGCGCATTCTAATCGGTTACATTCAGCGGCGCATGATCCAATGGAACATGCACGGCGAGCCCGTGATCTCTTTCTTCGACGGCTATTGCTGGCGGTGCCTGATGCGGGCGCGAAAGGGCGCAAAGGCCTTCAAGCCCGAACTTCTTGGTTTTATCGTTCAGACGCCCGACGGAGAGTACAAGCCAGCCAGGGCCGGGATTCAGCTCGGCCAATCCGAGGGCTATCCTTGGTCGACCGACGTCGTGCGTTGGATCGGTCCGCTTTGGCTCGGACGCCTTCACCGTCAAGAGTTTGTTGCCGATATGTTCAAAGCCGCGCGCGAGCCTTACTTCGCCACCGCGCGAAGACTGTTGGCTCGAATAGGCAAAGAGTTGGACGAGATCCCGATCACCTACGATGTGGCGGCGCTGGCAGACAGAATGGATCGCAGCGTGCCGCCGACGCAACAGATCATCGATTATGTTCGAAACCGAGGCTATCGCGCCTCGAACGTGCATCACAATGGACGCTCTATTCGCACGGAAGCGCCGCTGTCGGCCATCCTTTCCGCCTGGGACGAATGGCACGACGACGGGAAGGGCATAACCCAAACCCCCGACCATGCGTCAATAGGGCTGAGCAAACTTCGGGAGGAAGGTTAATGCGTTCTTTTACTCTATTTGGGTTGAGCGTGCTGACGTTGTCGGTCGCCATAGCCCAACCTTATCGAAACCTGGCCAATCAGCCCTTTGCCACCACCAGCAATGGGCCGCAAAGTCTGATTATCATCGATGTGGGCGCTTCCGGTCGCAGCCAAGAACAGATCGACCGGCTGATTCGACAGAAAGTTCAACGGCTGATCGCCGCACAAATGGCCGCCGCTCGACCGGCCATCCGCGAGATGAAGGCCAAAGGCATTCTGCCTCAAGATTACAAAGTCCCGCTCTTCTTCACGCTCGCGGTCAAACAAGACGGACGACTGATGCTGCCGCGAGGGCGCGATTCATCCCTGGGCAATGGCGCTCTCACATTCAAGTTTTCCGAAGCAATCCCCGAGCAGTTTCCGTCCGATTATCAGACCTTCTTGAACACGCTGACCCAAATTGTGCCCCCAGCGATCGAAGCCTTCTATGGCAAGCCCGCACAAACCAAGCAGATAACGATCGTCAACTTTGACGACCAGATCGGCGATCGAGATGCAGTAGCGGGAGGCATCTACGACGTCTCCAACGACCGCTTCCTCTTTCCGATCTATCGGGCGCCCGAATCGACCGCAGTCAATTTCACGCATCTCGTCGCCCGCGCGTTTCATGGCTCCGTGCCTTTCGAATACGATGCCTGGGAAGAGGGCTTTGCCCGTGCCGTAACGGTCAAAGTTGCGCGTTCGACCCTCAGAAACCTCGCCGGCCTTCAACCCGATTTCGTCGATTTAACCCTTGAAAACACCTACGATGCGCGTCCAAACTACGAGTTGTGGAACCAGCCAAGCCTGGGCGCGCCGACCTTCATTCCGCCTTCGCTCAAACAAGGGCCCATTACGGGGGGCACCACAGGCGGCCTTTGGCTCGTTCGTTACCTCATGGCAGGCTCTGCTTGGCTCAAGGTCTTGACCGAACACCCAGCCTTCTTAAAGGAGTTCAACGCCGAATACTACCGGCAGTACCAGTTCGGCGCAACGCCGACTTTAGGCGGCAACGTCCCCCAATTGATCGGCATCGCCGCCTTCATCGCCAACACGGTCGAAGGGCTGCCCTTTAGCGATTGGTACAAAAAGCAATATATCCTCGACACCAGCGCAACCTATGGCCGAAAACTTCATGCGCAGATTTTCCCTTACGTCAGCCCCGACACCATTCAGCCGGGAGAAGCGCTGGTCTACACGGCTATTCTGACCTACTTCAGAACCTCTGCGCTCTCCAGCGGCATTCCGGACGAGAGCCTGTTGAACGGAACCTGCTTCCCGGTCTATTGGGATTCTAACTACAATCGCCTCACGCTTTCGCCCCAGTATGAGCGAGTCGAGATTCGAGGCGGTACCGGAGCGGTGGTGCCCAGCATCCCCGATATTGGCGGCCAAAGAGTGATGACCGACTTCTCCGTGGGCACAGAGACGATCCGTATCGCACTGCCCGCCACAAAAGTGCAAGGAACAACCTTCCAAAACGACTTCTTCGGAACCGTGTTCGGATTGAACGACGGCTTCGTCCAGATCGCGCTCGAGAACGGCTCGCAAATCGAAACGACCGTCGTCAAAGGCGCTTTTGGAGCAACCATGCCATCGCCCGGAGTGGACAGGGAAGGGCGTGCAACGCTCACCTTTTTAAACGCCAACCGCGAACAGGTCGGAACCTACCGAGTGAATACTGGTATCGGATCGCAGGCCGTAATCGTATCGCTGGAGAACCTTGCGCGGAACTTCCGGCTAATCCTCCCGGCCGGCGTTCACATGATGTCGATGCCGCTTCGCCCTGCAGTGGTAGACATGGCGGCGCTGCTCGGCTTGCCAGCGGCTAAACTGCTTTTGGCCTCTTGGCGGCAGGAACGAGGGGATTACGCGGTCTATCCTGTATCTCCGCCTCCGGCGCCGGGCACCGGATACATCATCCAGACCGATCAAGCGATCGATGTCAATCTCACTGGCTCCGGTCCAAACTTAAGCGAGAACGCCAGCCTGGCGCTCCAAGTCGGATGGAACCTCATCGGCAATCCGTACAATCAGTCGATCAGCCTGACCGATCTGGTCGTTACTTATCGATTAGAACTGCCCGTTGACTGGAACACCGCCGTCAATCAAGAGATTGTGGGAGACGGCGTGTTCGGCTACCTCTTCAATAATACAATCCCTCATGTGCTCAACTACACGCCCGCGGCCATACTCGAGCCAGGTCGAGCCTACTGGATCAGAGTGCTGAAGCCGGAGGGAATCACGTTGACTTTTGCGCCGAACAGGGGCCGAGCGACGGGCCGATCCTACAAGCCGCCCCAATGGCAAATGCCGATCACGGTGCACGGACCGAGCGATACGCGCAGCACAATGACGCTCATTATGGACGCCAACGCCCGCGACAGCCGAGATCGATTCGATAGGGAGATGCCCCCGCCGTTTGGAGGCGGCCTGCGCTGGGTATCGATAGGCGCAAACAACTTAGAACTGATGAACGATGCCCGAAAGAACGCCGCTCGACAAGAGTGGCAATTGCGATTGACGAGTTTCGATCCCAACGCCGAGCATCGCATCAACTGGCCCGCGCCGCCCAATAGAACGCGTCTCTACCTAATCGACGAAGCGACCGGCGCGCGGCACGATATGACGACCATGCGAGAAATCAGAGTAGCGCCCGGCGCATCGCGCGAGTTTAAGGTCGTTGCCGAACCGCTCGTTCGTTCGCCGCTCCGAATCACAACTTTAACTGCCCAGCCTACGCGAGGCGGCAGCGTCAGCGTCAACTTCACCGTTACGGCGGCATCGCGAGTTCAGGCCGAGATCAGAGACTCTCGAGGTCGCACCGTCAAACGGCTTCAAGCCGGACGCTCGGTCGAGGCCGGCGCGCAGTCCTTAGTCTGGAGCGGTCGGGACGACCGAGAGCGGGCGCTCCCGCCAGGAGGCTACTTCGTGCATTTACAAGCGGTGGATTCAGGCGGCGCGGTCGCCCGGGCGGTCGCTCCCGTGGTGGTGTCCCGATGAGGCGAATGACCTTAGGTTTAATCGTTGCGCTTGCCGTTCTTGTCATGGCTGGGTGCGGCGGTGGCGGCGGAGGGGGTAGCGTTACATTGACCGGACGGGTGCTATTAGTCGGCACCGAAACAGCCCCCAATCCAGCGGCAACGGTGCTGTCGGGCGGTTCGCAATCAACCACGAACGTCGGAACCGGAAGTTTCACGCTCCAAGTCTCTGATTCCGCTGTAACACTGACCGTCCGCACAACCGGTTTGCCCGAGTTTCAGTTCACATTGCCGGCCCTAACGCCCGGTCAAACGGTCAGTCTTGGCGACCTCTATGTCGGACCGACCAAAGTGGCCGTCCAAGGACGCACAGTCGATGCCTTAGACCCCGACCTGCCCGTTGCCGAGGCGGTCGTCAAATTGAGAGGACACTCGATTCTCACTGCTTCAACGGGCCAGTTCACTTTGAACGACGTTGCTTACGATGCGGACGGCCTTTCCGAAGTTCCAGGCAGCGCAGAGCGACCGACTGGCACGCCAGCCTACTTGCTCCAACAGTTCTTTCTCGAAACGCCGCCTGTAAACAACGTGATTGTCGTGCCCGACATTGCTTTGGCGCCAGAGACCGGCGGAACGCCGCCCCCGCCGCCCGGCAATGTAACAGGGCGCGTTACGGCTGGCCTTAATAACCCAATCGGAACCAGAATAGACATCTTTCAGCCGCCCGACGCGATCGTTCCAACCCGGTCGCAGTTTGTAACCGCCAATACCGGCGCGTTCGGAATCTGGCTTGCGGGTGGAACCTACCGCATAACGTTCACTCTCAATACCGGCACGGGCACGCTGACGAGCACGATCAACCCAGTTAATGTCGTAAACGCTTCGACAAAGATCGACTTGGGTACTATCGCGTTGAATTGAGGCCAAGCCCAGAAGATACGATCAGCGCAATAGCGACCGGCGCCGGCGCCATCGGCATCGTCCGAGTCAGCGGCCCGTTGGCTCTTCAAATCGCTCGCCAAATCGCGCGCAAAGAACCTAAAGACCGCGCCGCGATCCGCTCCAAGTTCTGGGATAGCCAAAATGTGATCGATTCGGGCATTGTGCTCCCCTTTTTCGCGCCGCACAGTTACACAGGCGAAGATGTGGTCGAGTTTCATTGCCACGGCAGCCCCGCGATCTTGCGCGCCGTGCTTGATCTGACGTTCAAACACGGCGCAAGATTGGCCGAACCCGGCGAGTTCACCCAGCGCGCCTACCTCAACGGCAAGATGAGCCTATCTGAAGCAGAGGCCGTTGCCGACCTCATCCAGGCGCGCACCGATCGCTTTGCAAAGGCCGCCGCACAAAGTCTGGACGGCCAGTTTGGCCGCATAACGCGAGAATTGATCGAAGCGTGCCTTAGCTTGATCGCAATGCTCGAAGCCGAGATCGATTTTTCAGAAGAGTTAGAAATCGATCTGAGCGGTACGATCGAAGATGCGCTCTGCTCCCTCTTGGCCTCGACCGACCGACTGATTGGAGATGCCCATCTGTGCCAACTGATGCGTTCGGGCGCTCGAGTCGCCATTGTCGGACGCCCAAATGTCGGCAAATCGTCGCTTCTCAACCGGCTGGCCGGTTCTGATAGGGCGATCGTAACCGACATACCCGGCACCACCCGAGACACGATAGAAACCGAGATCGATCTAAACGGGGCGCCTGTAACCTTCATCGACACGGCCGGTTACCGTTCAACGAACGATCCGGTCGAAACAATTGGAGTCGAACGCGCCACACGAGCGATCGAGAGCGCCGACCTGGTTCTGCTACTGGCCGACGCATCCGCAGGATGGACCCCTGAGGACCAAGCGATCCCCGCTGACGACGTATTAAAGGTCTTTAACAAAGCCGATCTTGCGCCGCCGCCAGAAGGCGAAATCGGCATCTCCGCCAAGACCGGAGAAGGCCTCGATCGCCTCTTGACGACCATTGCAAACCGCCTTGGCGCGGTCGAACAAGACAATACCCTTCTAGTGCAGGCTCGGCACTTAGAAACCCTCCGGTTGGCAAGGGTCGATCTTTGCGAAGCCGCTGGCGCTTTGCGCGAAAAGGCCCCGCCAGAAGTCGTCGCAATCCCTCTCCGTTCGGCTTGGAACCGGCTGAACAGCATCGTTGACGAATCGCCGGACGACGCCATCGTCGACGCCATCTTTAAGAACTTTTGCATAGGAAAATAGAACCATGAGCGACATACGACCCGTCCAATGGACTGCCGACGGACTGGAGATTATCGATCAAACCCAATTGCCGTTCCGATTCATCGTCGAACGCCACAAAGAAGCCGAAAGCGTGGCCCGAGCGATCAAAGACATGAAGGTCCGCGGCGCTCCGGCGATCGGCATCGCGGCGGCCTATGGCATAGCGCTAGAAGCGCAACAAGGCGCCGATCGACAACAGTTGCTGACTGCCTGCCAAATGATGAGACAAACCCGGCCCACCGCCGTCAACCTCTTTGCCGCCATGGATCGAATCGAACAAGCCGTTAGAGAAGGGAAGGACGTTCTGGCAGAAGCCCATGCGGTCGCCCAAGAAGACCTCGAAGCCGATCTAAGAATGGCCGAATTGGGCGCAGACCTGATACCGCTGAACGCCCGAGCGCTGACTATCTGCAATACAGGCGCCCTGGCAACGGGCGGCTATGGCACCGCCTACGGCATCTTGCGAAAAGCATACGAAACCGGCAAACTTGAAATCGTCTACGCTTGCGAGACGCGCCCGCGCCTTCAAGGCATGAGGCTGACCGCTTGGGAACTGGCTCGCAACGGCATTCCCTTTCGCGTCATCTCGGACGGTATGGCCGGATGGCTCATGTCCAAACGTATGGTCGATTTCGTCATTGCGGGCGCCGATCGGATTGCAGCAAACGGCGACACGGCGAACAAGATCGGGACCTACAGCCTCGCCACCCTGGCCCATGCGCACGGAATTCCGTTCTACATCGCCGCGCCCACGACAACGATCGACTCTTCAACCCCGGACGGCAATTCGATTCCGATTGAGGAACGAAGCTCCACAGAAGTTACGCACATTGACAACGTACAGATAGCGCCGGACGAATGCCCCGTGTGGAACCCGGCCTTCGATGTAACGCCTGCCCGGCTGATCACGGCGATCGTAACCGAGCAGGCCGTATGTCGACCGCCCTATCGGTTTGGCTAAGCCAGCTGCAAGCCGATGCTGAACTCATAGTCGCTGCCGTTCCACACCTTGCGGGCATAGACGACCACAGCCGGCAACCTTCGACCGTTCATTTCAACCTCGCAGGCATTGCCGACGAGCAGTTCAGAGCGAGTGCGCACATTGATTCCATGGCTCGACTCTTCCGTCAGCCAAGCCGGAAGGCTCATGCCCTTAAAATCCAGACGAATCTGAGGCTGTCCGATGCTGGGCAATCGGTGCGCGGCTCGCCGCTCTATCGGATGGGGCAGACAAGACAACTGAACAAGAAACGAGGCTCGGTCGGCTATTCGCGACAACACCTGACCCTGTGCCGCATATCGAAGTCCCGAGTTGTTCCAAATCAGCTCGATCCCGGTGCCCGCAATCGGAGCGCAAGGAACGCCTAGCTCCAAAGGCGCAGCGATCTCAAGACGACGTTCGCTCGTCTCGAGTACGACCGAGTTGAACCGCTTCTCTCCCCAAGCCAGCTCGATCTTTGCGCCCGACAAGGGCAGCGAACTGACCTCTGGCTCTCGGCGAAACAACTGGCGAAAACCCAGTAGTCCAATGCTGAACGCCATCAGCGATAACGCGATGACGGCGAAATAGATATCGTCAAACATGGTAGGCCTCCTTGGCTGAAGCGCGTTTACGGAGAAGCTGCTTTCAACTCTTCGAGCGCTTCTGTCCTCAGCAGCGCGGCGGTTGCCAAGCGCTGCCGATCTTTGGACAGCAAGAAGTGTGCCAGGGCCTCTGAAGATTGTGCCAGGAGATTGGTAGCAAGTTTGATCCGGCCCACCGATTCCTTATGCGAGGCTTCAGGCTTGATGGCCTCAAGCCAAGTCTCAAAGCCCTCCAGTCCAGCCGCAAGCGCGTCCAACTTGGCCTTGGAATCGGCCAGGCTGGGATTCGGCTCGCTTAAGACGCGGCGAATGTCGTTCAATTCGTCGGCCGCGTCCGTTATGTGACCCTGTACAACGACGTAAAACAGCGCGAACTCCAGCTCAGACGGCTGATGAGAGTAGCCTGCATCGACCTTAGAGAAATCCGCCCGCGCGCCATGCGTCAGATAAACTCTCCAACTGACAAGCGCGCTCGCGGCGTCGATGGAAACCGCCTTCTGCGCCCAATGATAAGCGAGATCGTAGTTCGCCTCATGAAGCTCCAAATCACAGAGCGCCAATAGGGGCTCCAATGCTGACGGATTCGCCTCGACTGCCTTCAGCAACCGCTCTCGGGCGCCCGCGCGATCTCCTTCGCTCAAAGAAGTCTCCGCTGCCTTCATAGTGAGTTGCGACGCGCCTGGGAACAGGATCAAGGCCCGCTCCGACTCCCGAACGGCCGCCTCTCGACTGCCGGCAGACTCGTAAGCCTCGATCAGCTTCAATCGAAGACTCAGATCGTACGGTTTCTCGGTTATCGCCGCCCTCAAAGGCTCGATAGCGGCGATTGCGTTTCCGGCTGCCAGAAAATCGAGTCCTTCCTTGGCAGGGTCTCGCTCGATCGGCGAAAAGTTGCTCGGCGGCGGGGCGTCGCCTCCCGTATTGACAGGCTGTCGCGTTACGGCAAAATCCTTAAACGGATCGCCGTTCATCCGCCAGGCCAAGGTTCGGATCGACGACTTTGCGGCGGCAGACGGATCGCTCTGAAGCCCGACCGAAATCGTGCTCATCACCTCGTCCTGCCACACGGGCTCTCGCTTTGTCGGCTGATAGAGCCGGGCCCGCGCAAAAATGGCCTGGCCGGTCTCTGCCCGCTCGCACGTAACGACGACCAGATACTGCGCTGGCCACTGCTTCGCCATCTCCCTCAATAGATCGAGCGACGGCGACCCGGTCGCGCTGGGTTCCAAACGCATGTCCAGCGCTATTCTCTGCGCGGTCGGATGATCCGTAGAATAAGAGACAGGCTCCACCTTGCCCAACTCGCGAAGCTCCGCAGTCATAAAGCCCTGAACCGTAACGTTCGGGTCAAAAGGCTGCTGGTTCTGCCGCTGGACTAAGGGCGCGCGCTCTTGATAAACGAGCACAGTCGGCATCTTGGGCTGACCAAACGCAAAGGCGACGGACAAGAACCCAAGAGCGAGCAGCCTCATTACTCTTCTAATATGCTGAGCGCAATGCGCGAGGTGTCCGCGCCGCGGCGAGCCAAAGCAACGTCGCGGCCCTCTCTGATCTGCGCATCATAGGCAGCGATCGCCGACCGATAATGCTCTCTTGCGCGAGCCCTGTCGCCCAATCGCTGATAGCAAAGCGCGATCTGCTGATGAGTCTCGCCGACGTTCTTAGTAGTCGGCAGCGCCTGTTGATACAGATCGATCGCCTTCCTATAGTCTTGAGCGCGCTGATGGTCTTGCGCAAGCCTGATCAGGGCGTCGGCGCCCTCGGTCGTGCGGGGCGGCGCGTTCGGATCAGGACGCGAAACTCGAATGTCGTAGACGGCCTTGCTGCTCTCTTTCGCACCCACATCCGGCATGATCAGCGATGCGTCGTCCCTCGGCGCAGGCTCAGTGGGAGGAGCGGGCGATGGAGCTGCCGGCTCCGAAGGCCGAGACGAAGGGCCCGACAACGAAAGCCGAGAAGGATCGATCGACATCGGCATTAATCGCTCGTCGCTCGAGGACGAATCGGCAGGAGGAATGGTCGTAGCGCGCACCGTGCCGGTTTCAGGCGGAGTTCGCGTTTCCGGTATCGCCTGTCGACCATCGTCTCGGTGCTCCGTTATCGATGTCGGCATCGCATTGTCGGGCTTTGCAACTGTGGTCGCCGACAGTTTGATCGAGGCGAACCAAATGCCGAATCCCAACACTAAGACCCCGGCCAACGCAGCAAAAGCAATTGGAGCCATCTCTTCCCAAATGCTTCTCTCTCTCGGCATGACCGTCTTGCTAATGTCGCTCGGCTCGCCCGACTTGAGCGCCTCTAACTTGGCCCGATCGGCAACGCTGAAGGGGTTGAGCGCTACAACGCGCTCGAAAGAAGCGATCGCATCCTCTCGGGCGCCGCGCTTCTCATGAATCAGCCCGCGCAACGAATAGGCCGTAGCGTTCTCAGGATCGAGCGCCAACACCCCCTCGATGGCCAACATCGCCTCGGGGTAGCGCTTCTGTTCAAAAAGCTCCAAGGCCTCTTTAACCAGCGCCTCGATTTTTTCTTCGACTTGTGCAAGCGTCATTTTCTGATCTCGATGGACAGGTACGCCGCATTGCAGACAAAACTTCGCTGCTTCTTCGTTGCGGGCTCCGCAAAATGCGCATACCATGTGCCGTTCTCTACCTTCGATTGTACCTCTGCCTCGATTCATAGAAACCCCCGCTCATTTGACGCAGAGCAGGGGGCATCTGGTTTCAGCCTATTCAAATCCTCGTATTTCTACGGGTTGGACATCATCGGCGGAAAAAGCAACCGCCAGAGCGTCTCCAGACCGCGAATCGGCGCCGGTACGCTGGCCGCTGGGATCCGATCCTTCTCGATCTGTTGGGCAATCCCAACCTCTCGCTCGGCATCGCGCGAAAGCTTATCCCGGCGAGCATCATCCTGTCGCAACTCGGCATCGCTCGCATTTGAAGACGCCAAACGCAGTTTGCCCGCTTGCTCCATCACAATCCCCATGCCAAAGTGAAACCATGCCTGACCACGGTGCGAGTTGATCAATTGGGGAATCCGCGTCTGCATCTCTCGAGCGTGCTTATACGCGAGCTCTTTCTGATCCGGATCGTCCGCAGCGATGTCGCGCAACCAGTAGTGAATCGCCATCGCCATCGCAAACAGGTCGCCCAACTGCGCCTGGCCGTGATTGGGCCGTGCTTTAAGAGCAAGGGCAAAGTAAGAACGAGCCGTCTCCGCAAACTGCTCGTCGCCAGGACGAGCGCTCTCGCCAATCGATTCAAAACCTCTCAGTACGAGCGCGTCCACATAAAGCGGATCCAAATCGAGCGTGCGCCAAAACTGTTCGTTCGCTCGGTCGTACTCTCGCATGGAGGCGTGCGCCCACATCAAAAGGAACGCCGTCTCGGCCGAGTTGTCGCTGTCGTTCTGAAGAGCGATCAAGGCGTTTCGAGCCGCCGCATGCTTCCCGTCTCGAATGTCCAGAAACGCTTGCGCCCGCTTAAGGTGATGCGAATCGGCGTTTTTCTGTCGCGCCTTGGCGAATGCCGACGCAGCCTCGTTTGTGCGGTTCTGCATCGCGTGCGCCAGTCCCAGCGCGACAAAGGTGTAGTCGTCCGCAGTGCCGCGATTCTCAGCGTTGGTGGCAATTACAATCGCCTCTCGATACTTGGCTGCCCTTAGATTCGCCTGCAGCCACCGATTGATGTGCCGAACGTTGCGCGGATCGCCGTCCGACAGTTGCGCAAATACATTGGCCGCCTGCTCATAATCTCCACGAACATAAGCCGCGTCTGCTTGCAGCGCCAGCGCCTCGGCGCCGTTGGCCGATGAAGCCATTTTGGTGCGAATCTCCATCGCCCGAACAGCGGCATCGACGCCCATCGCCATCTCCTCGGCAAACTCGCCAACGTTCGCGCGCGCTCGCCGATAGTGGATTCGACTCTTTAGAGCAAAGGCTTCAGAAGATTCGCTCGCCCGCATCGCCAGAGCGTCCGCCGCCGCTAAAGCCTCGCGCAGTTTGCCCTCACGGATGTACGATTGCGCCAACAGCGTCCTAGCCGCGTTCAGCGATTCGTCCGCCTTCAGCGCGATCCGAGCCGACAAAACCGCCCGAGCCGTCTGGCCGTTACGGAAGAACTCGTTCGCTCGGTCCAAATGCGCCTGACCGCCCAGACCAACCTGATTGTCAATGTTCAGGTTCATCGTGTGTCGGGCCTGTTGGCCGTTCTGAAACTTGGCAACGATCACTAAATCGGTCGACCCCTCTTTATCAGCGATCGTGTCCCATTCGAACTCATAGGGAGTGCTCGCGTCGATGCCTCTCACTTCGCCAACAACGCGGAACTCGACGCCGGTGATCAGATCGTCCGTGTCGATCAGCGCCTCCACGTTGACGATTCCAGATATGCTGGCCCCGCTCTTGGCCTCGTTGCCCGATATCTTGATCGTAAACTTGGGCTGGCCAAAAGCCGTAAAACTGCACGCTAATAGGGTTAAGACTATCCAATTGCGCATCTCTACCTTCCTCTGATGGGTCGCCGTCGGCGATGGATTTCATCCATTTCTATAGACAGCGCCGGTTTCCTGCGGTTCTAAGTATGACAGACGAGCAGGAGACAGAGCCGTGTATCGTGAATTATAGGCCGGACAATGAGCGCGATCTGGATTGTCATCGGTAGCCTGGCGGCTTTCGCAGTCGTCTATCGCTTCTACACGGCGTTCCTATCGGCAAAAGTCGCTATGCTGAACGACGAGCGATCAACTCCGGCGCATCGGCTCAAAGACGGCCACGACTACCAGCCGACCAACCGTTGGGTCCTGTTCGGACATCACTTTGCCGCCATCGCTGGCCCGGGCCCCCTCATCGGGCCGGTGCTCGCCGCACAATGGGGCTATCTGCCGGGCCTTATCTGGATCGTCATCGGTTGTTGCTTTGCAGGCGCGGCGCACGACTTCGTCATCTTGTGGGCATCGGTGCGCGAGGACGGCAAGAGCCTCAGCCAAATCGCCCGAAGCGCCATCAGCCCAACCTCTGGGCTGATTAGTTCCATCGCCGTACTCTTCATCATCATCTGCCTCTTGGCCGGCGTCGCCGTTACCGTCGTCAACGCTCTGGCCGAAAGCCCTTGGGGCATGTTCACCATCATGGTCTCGATCCCAGCCGCATTGCTGACCGGTCTCTGGATGTATCGCATACGGCCCGGCAAGGTCGGCGAGGCCTCACTGGTCGGCATGGCGATCCTCTCCTTTGGCGTTATTGCAGGCCACTGGGTGCAAGAATCGGCCCTCGCGCCCTATCTCACCTTTGACAAAGAAACTCTGCGACTGGCATTGCCTGCCTATGCCTTTGTCGCATCGGTATTGCCAGTTTGGGTGCTTATGTGCCCGCGCGACTATCTCAGCTCCTATATGAAAGCCGGCGTCATGATCCTGCTGGGAGCCGGGTTGATCCTGGCCAATCCCACCCTAAAAATGCCCGCCACAACGCCCTTTATGAGCGGAGGAAGCCCCGTCATCGGCGGCTCGGTCTGGCCGTTCGTCTGCATCACCATCATGTGCGGCGCAGTTTCGGGCTTTCATGCGCTCATCGCATCGGGCACAACGCCCAAGATGATCAACAAAGAGAGCGACATACGCATGGTCTCTTCCGGCGCGATGCTCTTAGAAGGCTTTGTCGCCGTAACCGCGCTCTTGGCCGCGGCCTGTCTCGACCCCGGAGACTACTTCGCCATCAACGCCGATCAATCCAAACCAGCCACCCAAGCCGCTTACGTAACAGCCGTGCAAACGATGCAGGAACAGCACGGCTGGGACATCGCCCCAAAGGGCGTCGAGCAGTTGGCGACTGACGTAGGAGAAAAGAGCCTGGTCGGCCGCACGGGAGGCGCCGTAACGCTTGCGGTCGGCATGGCCTCGATCTTCAATAAACTGCCAATCGTAGGCGGCCTCATGTCCTATTGGTACCACTTCGTCATCATGTTCGAAGCGCTCTTTATCCTCACCCTATTAGAAACCGGCACCCGTGTCGCGCGATTCGTCTTTCAAGAGTTCTTGCAACAACTCAAACCCAAGCAAGACGAGGCTCGCGAGGTCAGCTATCGCGGAGTCGTCCTTTTCAGCCTAATCACGACCGGCGCATGGGGTTGGATGCTCTATACCGCCACCATAGACACCATCTGGCGCATGATGGGGATCGCCAATCAACTCTTGGCCGGCATTGCGCTCGCCGTGGGCACGACCTACATCCTCATGCATTCGAGAAAGAAAATCTACGCGCTCGTAACGCTCATCCCGTTCGCTTTTGTTCTCGCGACCATCTTTACTGCCGGCTTCATGCAATCCTCTGATTGGTGGGGCAAAGCCGCTCTGGGAGGCCCAGACGCCTTCAAGTTCCAGCTTCAGTCGGTCTTGACGGTTACTTTGCTGGTATTGACCAGTTTCATCGCCCTAGACGCGGCCAGGCGCTGGTGGCAATTGGCCATGGAGGACAAAACGCCGAGGGAACCGTTGCTAAAAGAGGCTTAACTGCTCCTCTTCTTCGACAGTCGGCTCGGCGACCGGCTCGCTTCTCAATTCGATCACCTTGTGCCGGGCCGCCAGCAGATCGCCCATCAACGCTCCATAGCCTTGCTCATACGCCGCGCCCCCCTGTCTCAGCACATAGGCAGGGTGGAACGTCGCTGTAATCGCCCGAGCGTACTGAGATGTGAACCACTCGCCGCGCTCGGCAGTAATCCGAAACCCCTTATGAATAAGCGCATTCGCCGACGGCGCCCCCAAACAAACGATCACCAGCGGAGAAATCGCCCGTAATTGACGACCCAACCAATCCGAACAAGCCTCGATCTCGTCCGGCGCCGGAGCCCGATTGCGCAATCGACCGCCCTCCGTCAGCGTAGGCCGACACTTGACGATATTACAGATGTAAACGTGCTTGCGCGTCATGCCCGCCTGCTTCAACGCCTGATCTAACAATTGTCCCGCCCGACCGACAAACGGCCTTCCGGTCGCATCTTCCGTCTCGCCCGGCCCCTCGCCGACCAATACCAGCGGCGCGGACGGGTTGCCTTCGCCAAACACCACGTTTGTGCGACCGGCGGCAAGTCCGCAACGTTGGCAGCCTAGCGATTCAACTCGCAACAATTCCAAGTCAGAGGACATTCGGCAAAGCCTCGATCAACTTGTCATAGGTGTCTTCCAACGATTCCGGCAGGACCCTTGTCTGTCCAACAACCGACATAAAGTTAGTATCCCCGGCCCATCGAGGCACAATGTGCATGTGAACATGTCCCACGATGCCCGCCCCGGCAGATCGCCCAATGTTCGCGCCCAAATTAAAGCCCTGCGGACGATAGACCGCCTGCAGAGCTCGACAGCAAGCGTCCGTCGCCTCGATCATCTCCAGTTTCTCCTCAGAGGTCATCTCATTCAGCTCTCCCAGGTGTCTAAACGGCGCGACCATCAGATGACCCGAAACATAGGGGAAGAGATTCAGAATCACGAAACAGGTCTCAAAGCGATGCAGGATCAGATTCTCGCGATCGCGCTTCTCGCTTGGCTTGTCGCAAAAAATGCAGCCTTCCGCAACATCCGCGTTCTGAATATATTGAAGGCGCCACGGCGCCCAAAGACGCTCGCTCATAGCCACCATCATACCAAATCTTAAGCCTGGTATACTCCAGTTCGGTCAGTGCCAACATGGATGTGCTTCGAATTGCTCCCGCCAAAGCGATCAGAGGACGCTGGTTGCCGCCGGGCGACAAGTCGATCTCTCACCGCGCTATGATCTTTGGAGCGCTGGCTCAAGGCCAAACCGAAATTCAGAAGTTTCTCGAATCGGACGATTGCCTGCGCACCGCCAAGATATGCGCGCAGCTCGGCGCAAACGTGATCCGCCTGGCCAAAGGCCACTGGTTAATAGAGGGCGCCAACGGCTTCAAAGAACCGAACGATGTGCTCGACTGCGGGAATAGCGGCTCGTCCGCCCGAATGTTAGCAGGCCCGATCGCCGCAAGCGGAGCCTACGCCGTCCTGACCGGAGACGATTCCCTGCGCCGACGCCCCATGCGAAGAATCGCCGACCCCTTGAGAGCAATGGGCGCGAAAATCGAGGGCAGGGAAGAAGGCTCGAAAATGCCGCTGACCATCCTGGGAGGCAATCTGAAGGGGATAAAGTGGAAACTGCCCATCGCCAGCGCCCAGGTCAAAACGACGATCCTCCTGGCCGGGCTCCAAGCGGATGGACGCACCGAAGTCCTCGAACCCTACCCCAGCAGAGACCACACCGAGCGTATGCTCGATGCGTTCGGCGCCGACTTAAGCATCGCCGAAAACGGAGCGCTCACCGTCGAAGGCGGCCAGACTCTCCACGCTTGCGACGTGCGAGTTCCCGGCGACATCTCGTCGGCAGCCTTCCTCATCGTCGCCGCGCTCCTCCTGCCAGACTCCGAACTGCTCATCCGCGACCTCGGCCTAAACGCTACCCGAGCAGGCCTGCTCGAAGTCTTGACAAACTCCGGGGCTGTCTTCCAGTTTGACCGAATCGATGAAACCGCCGGCGAACCGATCGGAGCGCTCCGAATACGAAGCCAACCGCTCAGACCGATAACCGTCATGCCGGACATCGTGCCCAGACTGGTGGACGAAGTCCCAATCCTCGCGGTAGCAGCCACTCAAGCGCACGGCATATCGCGCTTCAATGGTCTCTCAGAACTCCGCACCAAAGAATCCGACCGGCTTCATGCGATCTCGACCCAACTTCGACGCATGGGCGCCCAAATCGAAGCCGACCAAGACGGTCTGACGATAGAAGGGCCCGTACAACTGAAAAGCGCCGAAGTCGAGAGCTTCGGCGACCACCGCATCGCCATGTCGCTCGCTATAGCAGGCTTGCTGGCGCGCAAAGGCGAAACCATTATCAACGGCGCCGAATGCATCGCGACCAGTTTCCCCAACTTTGCCCGAACGCTCGCGCGATTGGCCGTCGAATGACCAGGCGAAATTGACAGGTTCTTTTGAACCCATCCCTCAATCGACTAAAATCGGGTTACAATATCGCATGGCCGAACTCTGCCGCATAGGGTAGAATGACGCCAAGAATACGTATTCTAAAACCGAAAGGGGGCTTTTCATGAAGCGGTACATTCTCGTAATGGCGGCGGCTTGCGTCAGCATGGCCTCGGCCAACACCGATGGCGTAAACATCCCGGCCGACTTCGCCGCGGGCGATTTTGCCTATCAAAACACAGCGACAGGCTTTGGCGACAACTTCAACGAGCTCAATGGACTCTTCCTCCGAAGCAACCTAGGAACGATCTTTATGGGCGCTACGGCAAATCTGGAGCAGAACAACGGAAACCGAATCATTATCGCCATGGACACCAAGGCAGGCGGCGCGACTCAAATGCCCGGCTCGTTCGGATTCACATCCGGTCAAGGCCACCTCTTCTTCGGCGGAGGCTTCGCCGTCGATTACGTGCTCCACATGAACATCTTCAACGGCATCATGTACATTGACCTGTACGACGTTCAGGGCAATAACAATATGTACCTGGGCGGAACGCAGGTCAACGGCAGTGGCGGATGGGATCCCGGCCAGGGCGGGATGCAGCCCGGCTCTGCTGCATTCAACAACACCAATACTGCAGGCGTTGGCGGAGGCAATGGAATGGACGGCAATGCTCCAACGGCCACCACCGGCTTCGAAATCGAACTGCCCTGGAACTTGATGGGGCTGAACGAGAACGAACAGTTCTGCGCGATGGCCTATATTACCGGCGGCGATGGATTCTTTAGCAACCAGTTCGTACCGGGCATAGGCGGCGGAGACAACATCGGCCGCAACAACTACACGCAAAATAGCTACGTCTGCCACACGCTCGCGCCAGAGCCGGCATCGATGTTCGCATTGGGCATCGGCATGGGCGCTCTTGCGCTCAGACGCCGCCGGCGCTAAGTTTCGAAGCACGCCCTCCTTGCATCCGACGGCTGCCCCTAACCCAGGCAGCCGTCCTTGCATTTGGGTATACTCGCGGCGCAATGCAATCTACAAACCGCCTCGCTATCGGTCCGCACCCCCTAAAACAAAAATCGGGCAAGGCTAGGCAAGGCCAATATTACGACTGCGAGCGAGGTCGACCAACCTCTCTGAGCGAGGCCGCAAAAAGCCTGCTTCATTCAAAATTCGTCGTCATCGGCGAAAGCCACGACCACCCCGAACATCACCTGACACAAGCCGCCATCATCCGCGAACTCCATCGCCAAGGAGCCTCGGTGATCGTCGGAATGGAAATGTTCGACCGCACAAAACAGTTCGCGCTTGACGAATTTTCGCTGGGTCGCCTTAGCGACGAAGAGTTCGTCGAGCGGAGCGCCTGGAAAACCCAATGGGGCTTCGACTTCAACCTCTACAAACCGATCTTCGACGCGGTCCGCCAACATCGCTTGCGCCTGGTCGCGCTTAACGTGCCCAGAACCACGGTCTCAAAAGTAGGC
Source organism: Armatimonadota bacterium (assembly GCA_013359125.1). Classification (NCBI taxonomy): domain Bacteria; kingdom Bacillati; phylum Armatimonadota; species Armatimonadota bacterium. Next base: position 154,669 of record JABWCR010000002.1, read on the forward strand.
AGGGAAGGGTGGGACTCCCTGACCGAAGACGAGCGTATGGGCATTCCCGATCCCGACCTGACCAATGGGGAACATAGGCAGCTCTTTACCGCGCTGATGGCTGGACATCCGCCGACCGGAGACAGAGGAGAGCGCATCTACTCGGCCCAAGTTCTGTGGGATACCGGCATGGCCGACAGTGCCCTTAAATACTGGGAGCGCACCCCCAAAACCGACCGCACGATCTTCGCGATCATCGCCGGCAACGGCCATGCCATGTACGGCTTGGGCATCAATCTCCGCCTGGCGATGCGCACTAACGAGAAGATTTCAACGGTAGTCTGCCTTGAAGCCGAAGGCGGCGGTCAGACGTTCCAACGCTCAATAGCAGATGTTGTCTACATCGCCGCTCCGCACGCGCGCTAAGACATCAGTTTTCGACGCCAATAACGGATGTAGCCCTGCACCCCCATCTGATAACTGGCCGCTACGTCGTACTCTTCCGGATCGATTCCCAACTCCTGCATTTCGCCGTGCACCGCCTGACGAACCCTCTCGACAATGGCCTCCTCGTCCTCCGTCTCGCTCATCAACGATTTGACCAGCGCCCCCCAATCGTGCAATCGCTTTTGAAGATCGGTCAGATGCCGCTCAACATCGTCAAATTGACCAAAATGGGTGAGATTCAGCCAACTCGGCCCAATCGCCCGAATCTTGGCCAAACTCGCGTCCCAATCTTCCAAATTCAATTCCGGCGGCGGCGTTGGCGGCCTTACATAGGCAAAGCCCGGCAATCGAACTCCGGCTATGTCTCCTGCGAACAGAGAACGACTGCCCAGATCGAGATAAGCATGATGATGCCGCGCATGGCCGGGCGTCTCAATTGCCCGAAGCCTTCTGCCTGCGCCCGCTATCTCATCCCCGTCCTGCACGATCACAACCCGACCCTCAGGCACAGGCGCAATCTCCCCCCACAGAAAATCCATCAAATCTCCATAGATCCTGCCCGCGCTTGCGATCAGTTTGGACGGATCGATCAAATGCTGCGCCCCAAAAGGATGAACATAGACCTTCGCCTTCGGCATTTCTCGCGCCAATACGCCGCACGCCCCCGAATGATCCAAGTGGATGTGAGTCGCAACAACGTGAGACACTTTATCCAAGGGAATCTGCAGCTCCGAAAGCGCCGCCGTTAGCGTAGAAACGCACGTCGATGGCCCCGTCTCGACGATCATCGCCTCATGGCCGTCATAGCAAACGTACGACCCAATGATCTGCTTGTGCCCGATAAACTCAAGATCGATCAAACTCCAGCCGTCGGCTAACCGCTCAATTTGCATCCGCCTATTATGAACCAACCCACAAACTCAAAAACCGGTCATTCCCTACAGCCCTTCTAACCCCGCGACATGGAAAAACGCCTAAGGCCATCATCCCACCGAGAGGAGCCATTCTATGAACGCGCGCAAGACAGAACGAGGCTTTACCCTTGTCGAAATCATGGTCGTCGTCTTCATTTTGGCGATCTTGCTTTCTATCGCCTTTCCCAGCTGGGTCAACGCCAGAACCCGATCGGCGGCCAAAAACTGCCAGCGAAATCTATCTAAGGTCTATCACGCCAAGGAGCAGTTCGCGATGGACTCGCAAAGAAACAACGGCGACCCCTGCACGGTAAACGACCTTGTTCCGACCTACCTAAAAGGCGCCTTGACCTGCCCGTCCGGCGGAACTTACACCGTCGGCACGATCGGTACCGTACCAACCTGCAGCCATGGAGGCGATCACATTGCGCCGTAGAACCGCCGGAATGAGCCTACTGGAGATCCTCATCTCCGTATTCTTGGTCGCGGTCTTCGCGCTGTCGATGGCCGCGCTCATGCCTGCGGCCGCAAGAATGCGGGCAAAGGCAGAGCATTACAACAAGGCGACGAACGTCGGTCAGATCATGCTCGAGCGCATCCGCACCCTAGATTACGCCCAGCTCACTTATACGCTGATGTATCAGCAGGGCTTGGTACAAAACCTCGTTACGCAAGAGTCGGCCCGATTCGTTGCCGGATTCAACGCCCTGTCGCTGCCAGGCGGGGTTACCGTAACGCTGAGCGACTACCTGCCCAGCGGCACGGGCACGATCGAAGTCATCAATGTCTCGAGCGACCTGCGCTCGATTATCGTTACAACGTCTTGGAGCGACCGAGGCATTACGCGAAACGTAACGCTCAGTACCATCGTCGCACGACTGAACTAAGCTGATCTAAGAACGCTCTGACAGGGGAGGGAGCGACATGAAGCAAAGACGCAACAAGGGATTCACGCTGTTCGAAAGCCTTCTCAGCTCGACGCTCATTGCGCTCGTTGTGGGCGGCATGGTCTATGCCCAAATGAACGTCATGCGCGCATGGCAAAACGGCATTCAAAAGGAACAGGCGCAGCGCCAGGGCCAGCGCGCCGTGCGCGAAATCAGAACGGCTCTGATGGAAGCCGCCATAGTCGAAGTGCTCGATAGCGGCAGAACGTTGCGATTCCGAATGCCGCAGCAAGATTCCAATGGCAACTATCTCGTGCCAGTGGTACCCGCCCCCGCGCAACAAGCGCGCGTCATCAGCGTCTCCTCAGGCGGCGACGTAACCTACGACGGTCGCAACATCCTGAGGGGCGTAACGCAAACCCGCTCGAACGGACAATCCTACGCAAACTTCACCCTGATCCCCGCAGGCGCCAACACTTCGGTCCTGCACGTTCGGTTCAACGTTAAACAGAGGGTGAGCACGCCCAACCAAAACTACGCCCAGTCCTGGATAGAAGAAACGATATTTTTGAGAAACCTGCAGTAAAGGAGGCTGATCAATGACCTCGCAAAAACATAGAATTGGAAACCGAAGAGGCATGGCGCTTATCGCTGTCATGGTGATGGGCGTCTCGATGGTTACGGTCAGCACGGGCTATCTAAACGTATCGACCAGCTCGATGCAAAACGCCGCCACCCGAATGCGCGAAGCCTCGATGAACAACTTGGCCGAAGCCGGGCTTGCCGCCACCGTCAACAACGTCTGGCGGTCGTTCAAGGCAAGCCAGCGGTTTACGAGCATCGATGCCGAACTGGCCGCTGTCTCTCCCAGCAATCCGCAACGCATCCAAACCGGCGCCTTCTCGGGCATCGGCGCCTACTCGGCCGGAATCGTCGGCTACGCTCAGCCCGATTCCTATAACCGGCACCTGACCGTGCGCGCTGTCGGCTGGGTCGACCGAAACCGCAATGGGCAACTGGACAATGACGAACCGCGCCGTACGGTCGATCAGACTGTAACCTTCTCGCTCAACCGCTCCGGCGTGTTCGACTACTCCTACTTTGTCAACAACTACGGCTGGATGTACGGATTCGACAACGAACAGCTCATCTGCAACGGAGACATGCGCGCCAACGGCGATTTCGAGTTCAGATATGGCACGCCGGTCATCAACGGCGGAGTTACTGCCGCCGAGAATAATAAGCTGATCCCTGCCGCTGCCGGCACGGTCAACGTCGCTCCGCGACAGTGGACCAACTCCTATTACGACACCCGAGCGACAAACTGGTCGAGGCAAGCCTACAACCCGTCCAAACATGGAACCTATGGCAGTTCGACCTTCTCCGATTGGCGCGACATCGTTTACCAAGACACCGCCTCTATGGTCGGGGGCCGCACCTTTGGCGCGGCGCTGTCGGATCGAAACGGAACGCGAACTTTTGGAGGCACGACCATCGATGCCGTGCCATCCCAAGAACTCACCTTGCCAGACCTGAACGACCTCGGCTATTACCAAGCGATGTCCCAGACGTATGTCGATACGAAGGCGACCTACCGAGACGGCACGGCCAACCCCTACTACGGCCAAGGAGCCTGGATAGAAGTCTGGAATCCCAGCACAAACGCGTACCAGCGGGTCTCGACCAACGGCGTTATCAGCGGCAGCATCGCCTTGGTGGGCTATGCAAGCAAGCCGATCAAGATTCACGGCCCGATCACGGTAACTCAGGACGTGGTCATCAGAGGCTACGTTCAAGGTCAAGGCGTCATCTACAGCGGCCGAAACACCCACGTCGTTGGCGACATCATCTACAAAAACGCCCCCGATTTTCGCGGCGCCAGCACTACGGCCGTCGATAACGCGAACGAGAAGAAGGACATCCTCGCGCTCGCCGCTCGCGGCAGCGTCATGATGGGCAACACGAGGCAGTTCCGCAGCCCCTATCCGCTCGATTACATGCGACCGCCGTTTACCAAACCGCGATACGACGACAACGGCAATCTCATCCCCGCCTTCGATGCGCTCGAAGTGGACGCTGCAGGCAGACAGCGATATCGGTCTACCTATGGCCCGAACGACCAGTCCGAGATCGAACGACTGAGCATCAACATCGACATCGACCAGAACGGATCGATCAGCGCAGACGAGCGCGGGATCTCTCGCGTGGACTCCATCCTCTTTACCAACTTCGTCGGCGGAGGGAACCTGGCCACGGACGGCCTCGGCTTCACCCTCAACGGCAGCATCATCTGCAAGGACGAAGCCATGGTGCTCTGGAGCCTTCCGATGCGATTCAACTACGATTCGCGCATTCGAGAGCGCGAACTCAATAGCTCGCCCCTGATCGACATCAACTTGCCCAGGACGCCCGGACTGCTAAAAGTCGTCTACCAATCTCGCCAATACCGCTGGTTCGACCATTAGGAGATCGTTATGAATAAACTGCTCAGCCTATTGATAGTCGTTGGATGCCTCTCCGCCCATGCGATGGCCATCGGCTTGGAGCCAAACGATGGGAAGCCGCCTAGCTGGTGGAAAGATTGGGAAGGCAAAGCCCCCACCACGGCCGATCCGAGCGTCGCGCAGACCATGGGCGAGGTTCCAGACGTCATCCACGAATCGCGCCTCTCGCAAACTAAGAGCGACCACCCGGACAAACTGGAAATCGTCCCGTCCGGAAAGAGCGGGGAAGACCTGCCCGACGTGGACGGCGCCCAAGCCCTCAAAGCCGTCGAGGACGAAAAGCAAGCCAAGAAAAACGCCCACTGGAAGACGCTTGGACTATTCGGAAGCATCCTAACAGCCGTCGCGCTGCTGATAACCGGCGCCTTCCGATGGATGAGCGCCAATGCGCCCGAACCGCCGGGCCGAGCCAGATAGCAAAACGGGCGGAGCGACTCTCGCTCCGCCCGATATCGATTAGAAGCGGAAGCTCGCCAGAACCGAGGCGCCGTTGTGCTCCTCGCCGGTGCCGGTCGCGCCGTTGTACTGCACAATGATCGTGATCGGCGTCGTGCCGGCCGAGACGTTGTAACCAACGCCGGCCTGCCATGCAAAGCCGTTCTTGCGATCCCCGTTCAGCCTCTTGGAAAAAGCAACGCCCGCGCCCACCTGATAGAACCAGTTTTCGTTCATGGCGCCGTGGTAGCAAAGCAACACAGGCACGCTGTAGATGTCGTTGGTGCCGTAATAGGCGACGCTAACGCCATATTCGCCAACATAGCCCTGCATCGCTTCAGTCTCGCCTAACATCCACTCTACACCAACATGAAGCCAGGCGTCCGCTTCCTGACGAGAGACGTCCTTGCTGGGAAAGAACGCGCCCAAATTCACCCTAAACTGCGGGTCGCCATCCTGTGCCAATGTATCCGAATGGGCCGCGATAGGGAGAAATGCGCTCGCAACCAGCAGAGCCGCCGCAAAAGCCAACATCCTCTTAAACATTCGACTTTACCTCCTTGTAGCAGAACCTTCTCTGCGCGGCAATTATACCTTAAGGACGGACGAGCAAGAATTCCGTTGCTACCCCTTGCAATTTGCCGAACAGAAGAGGTATAGTAACCATGGAACAGCCGAGGCCTCTTGATCGTCTAAGCATTGGACGAACGGGCCGAGCGCCGTTCATTCCAATAAGTCAATCCCACCAAATGCATTTGATGCAGATCGAGCAACTTTGAACCGAGTCTGCCCGCTTCAGTCCTTTTGTATCGCCTCAAACCCTAAAACAGGCCGACAAGTTCAATGAACAGCAAGCAGCAAGGAAAAACATGAGAAAGAGACCTGGCCACCACGGCGCAGCAACGATGGAACCCGATCCCGGCGCGCGCCGACCTGTAAACCCGAACGAGCCGAGCTTCGCCAGCCTGAACGCGCTCCCCAGCGACGAAATTCTGGCGCTGGCGGCCAAAACCGGTGTCCCCACCGACCTGAGCGACAAGAGCGAGATTATCTATCGCCTGCTGTCCGCCCAAAGCGTCGATTCCGGCACCGAGTACACCTGGGGCATTCTAGAGATCATGCCGGACGGATGGGGCTTCCTCCGTAGGCATCCAAATTGGAACCCATCGCCGGAAGACGTCTACGTCAGCCAGTCGCAGATCAAACGATTCGGCCTGAGAACCGGCGATCTCGTTTTCGGCGCGGCAAGACCCCCCAAAGACGGCGAGAAGTACTACGGCCTGCTAAGGGTCGAAGCCATCGAAGGCATCGAAGCCGAGAAGATGCGCAATCGCCGCGACTTTGATCAGCTCACGCCGCTCTTTCCAATAGAGAGATTCAAGATGGAGACCAATCCCGACAACGTCGCCGGCCGCATAATCGATATCGTGGCCCCGATAGGGAAGGGACAACGGGCGCTCATCGTCGCTCCGCCAAAAGCGGGCAAAACGACCCTGCTGCAGGTAACGGCCAACAGCATCACGGCCAACCATCCCGATGTCGTGCTCATCGTCCTCTTGGTCGACGAAAGACCCGAAGAGGTTACCGAAATGCGCCGCTCCGTCAAAGGCACCGTCATCAGTTCCACCTTCGACGAGCCGCCGGAAAACCACATGCGCGTATCCGATCTGACCCTGGAACGGGCAAAACGCTTGGTCGAAGTCGGCAAGGACGTCGTGATACTGCTGGACAGCCTGACGCGCTTTGGCCGAGCCTCCAACCTGACCACGACGCCCAGCGGACGCACGCTCTCGGGCGGGCTCGATCCTTCCGCGCTCTACCGACCCAAGCGCTTCTTCGGCGCCGCGCGCAACATCGAAGAAGGCGGCAGCCTGACCGTCATCGCAACCGGACTGATCGAAACCGGCTCCCGAATGGACGAGATGATCTTCGAAGAGTTCAAAGGCACAGGCAATATGGAACTGGTGCTCAGCCGCGAACTGGCCGACCGCCGAATCTATCCCGCCATCGATGTCAAACGCAGCGGCACGCGGCACGAGGAGCGGCTGTACGATTCGGAATCGCTCAAGGGAATCTGGCAACTTCGCCGACTTTTGGCGAACCAGGACGACCCTGTACAAGCCACCGAACAACTCATCCGGCTTCTGCAGCGCACCAAATCGAACGACGAGTTCATCCAAGAAGTCGTAGAACGCACACGCTCGATGTAGCGTACGGAGACTATCCATGTCAGAGCGCGAATGGGACGAAGAAGGGAAGTTTGATCCCGAAGACCTCAAGATTCCCAGCCAAGACGAACTGATGTCAATGCCCTTCTTGCCGGACGAGGGCGAGACGGGCGAAGGCGCCGAAGTGCCAGAAATGGAGGACGAAAAGCGATTCTCCTCCGGCAAAGAGGTCGAAGTCAAAGTCGTCGGCGTCTTCGAACACGCAGAGCCGGCAGGCGCGCCCCATACCTTCGTCGTCCTGCGCGACCACAAAGGCCGACAAGTGCCCATCTCTATCGGTCGCACCGAAGCCTACGCCATCTCGCTCGGCCTCAGCGGCGAAGCCTCCGAGCGCCCGCTGACGCACGACCTTCTGCGCAACATCTTGGAGCGGTTAGACGTCAACATCGACCGCATCGTCGTGGACGACCTGTGGCGAGATACGTTCTACGCGAAGATCTATCTCGTCGTCGAGGGCGAAGAAATCGAAATCGATTCCCGCCCCAGCGACGCCATAGCCCTGGCCATCCGCTTCCGATGCCCGATCTATATGTCGGACGATGTGATCGCCTCGATACAGCGCTCCTCCAATCCCGAGTAGATAACATAATGCATCTTATCGGACACCCTGAGTAAGACGAAGCGCGATGCTGTTCTACCTGCTCGCGCCCTTCTTCAAACTCCTCTTCGGTATCGGCTTTCGCTTTCCGCTCCTCTGCTGGATCGTCATCAAGAACCGGCAGCGCGTCCCAAAGAGTGGCGGACTGCTCGTCATTGCCAACCACATCAGCATCGCCGACCCGCCGCTCCTTTGGTATGCACTGCCGCGCTACGCTTGGTGGGTCGGTCGCCACGACATCCAGAATATTCCTTTCGTCTCCACGATTGCGCGAATAGGGCGCATGATCCCGGTCAAACAACGGCAAGCCGACCGAAAAGCGCTGATGGACTCGGCAGCGCAGATCGAAGCAGGCAGCGCCGTCGTTATCTTCCCAGAAGGAGAGGTCAGTCCTAACGGCAAAATTCAACCCTTTCTGCCGGGAGTTTCTCTTATCGTCCGCAAGACTCGCTGCCGCGTCCTGCCGGTCGGCCTCCTTAACACCGATCGGATTGCTCCTCACGGAAAACTTTTCCCGCGGCCCGGCTTCTGCCGCCTTATCGTTCGATTTGGCGAGCCGATCTGTTTTGACGACATCTTGGACGCGCCGGACGCCTCAGAGCAGATAGTCAAGAGGATGCAGGACGCCGTTGCCGAACTGACCGGCCAAGCGATCGATGATTCGCATTAGTCCAAGCCTGATTCTCCTTCTTGTCTGGGCGGTTTTTCATGGTCGGCTCTTCTTGGGCGAACTCTATTGGGGCGACATCGGCATCTATTTCTATCCGCTCTACAAGGTCATCGCCGAACACCTTCACAGCGGCCGCCTGCCGGCATGGGATCCTTATCTATCACAGCCGATCATCGGCAACCCTCAAGCCAGCGTCTTCTATCCGACCTCTCTGTTGCTCTGGCTCTTTCCTATCGAGCGAGCGCTTTCGATTTCAACGGCGCTCCATCTGCTGCTGACGGGCTTTGGGATGCTTTGTCTTCTGCAACGATTAGTGGGCGATCGGTGGGCGGCCCTGCTGGGCGCTTGCGCCTGGATGGGCTGCACGGCTTTGATCGCTCGAGCCCAGTTCCCGCCCATGTTGGCCTCTCTCTGTTGGATGCCTTGGTGCGCCTTCGGCGTGCTGGTCTGTGCAGGCGAGAGACCAACAAAGGGGGCATTGATCTTTGGCGCAGCCTTCGCCATGGCTATCTTGGCGGCCCATCCGCAAGCCGCCTACCTGACGGGCATCGCCTCGCTCCTCTGCGCTCTCGTCTGGCTAAAAGAGAAGAAAGCCTGGTCGGCATTCGCACTGGGAACTGTCTTGGCCATTGGCCTCAGCGCGATCTACTGGCTCCCAATGGCGCTCAACCTGCCCGAAATCGCCCGCAACGACCTCTCCTTGGCCAAAGCCAATCGCTTTCGCGCTGACTTCCTGCAACTCCTCAACCCATGGCTCCCATGGCTGTACGGACACCCAGGCGCCGAATACCGAGGTCCCGGCAACTATTGGGAAACCGCTTGCTTCGTAGGCCTCGCGCCCGGTCTGTTGGCGTTTTGGGCCGGCAAAAAACGATGGGCGCTTTTCCTTTTCGTCGCGCTCTGCCTCTGGATCAGCCTGGGACGGGCCGGCGGCCTTTTCTCAATCCTCTACTACGCTTTGCCCGGCCTCAAATATTTTCACGATCCCGCGCGATTCATGATCCTCGCCGCATTCTTCCTGACGATCCTAAGCGCCTATGGATGGACCAACCGTCCAAAAGTCGCCCCTGCATGGTTGCTCTGGATCGCTTTCATCATCCCTCAAACAATCGTAATCTGGGCCGCGATGCCCCTCCAACCTCTCGGCGCATGGCAAAAAGCGCTCGCAACGGTCGAGCCCGCCCTCGAAAACCCTGGCTACAGCCCGTGGAAAGAGCACATCAGCTACCGTCGATACAACAATCGGCCAAACGCCATCGCCGAACTGATAGAAACCGGCGTGCCTAACACGCCAGCCATCTACCGCCGCAAAATCGACGAGCCTTACGAGCCCGCGCCCCAAAAAGCCTGGAAAGACAAATCCCGACCGCCGCATCCCGGATTCGCCCCTTCGGGCGAGTTTCGACCGCCGGGCCTCACAATCGCCGCCTGGATAACTCTTTTCAGCCTACTGGTCGCGCTTTACGCCTGGCGCAAAGCCTGATCCAAATCCTCGATCAGGTCGTCCGCATGCTCCAACCCGACAGAAAGCCGCACCAAATTCGGCGTCAAACCGCGCGCTGCCTTCTCTTCGTCGCTCATCGAACTGTGCGACATCGAGTTCGGATAGCCGATCAAGGATTCGACCCCGCCCAGGCTCGAGCCCAACTGAAATATTTTGGTCGACTCGGCAAACCGTTTGGTCGCTTCGTAACCGCCCTTAACCTTGACCGACACCATCCCGCTAAACCCGCGCATTTGGCTTTTTGCCAGCTCGTAGTTGGGCGAGTCGCTGAAGCCGGGATAGTAAGTCGCCTCCACCTTCGGATGCTCGCGCAAAAACGCGGCGACCGCAGCCCCGTTCCGCTCGTGCTCGCGCATCCTCACGCTCAGCGTCCTCATGCCGCGCAACAGCAGAAAGCAATCAAAAGCAGACGGAACAGCGCCGCCGACGGCTTGTTGATCCCACAGCGGATCAAAAAGATCCTGCCGATTAAATGCCACCGCGCCGCCGATCAAATCGCTATGCCCTCCCAAATACTTAGTAGCGCTGTGCACCACAATGTCAACCCCTAAGTCCAAGGGATTCTGAAAATAGGGCGATGCAAAGGTGTTGTCGACAGCGACCAGGGCTCCGTGCCGATGTCCGACCTCGGCCAGCGCGGCCAAATCCAGCACCTGGTTTAGCGGGTTGGTCGGACTCTCTAGCCACAGTAGCTTTGTGTTCGGTCTAAAAGCAGCCGTAGCGTCCTCTATCGTCTCGCAGGGCGCATAGGTCGTCTCGATCCCCCGTTGCTTGCCAAACAGGTTGAACAACGAGTGGGTGCCGGCATAGAGGTCTTGCACACAGACGATGTGATCGCCCGGAGACAATAATCCCAAAACCGCCGTAGAAGCCGCCATGCCCGAGGAAAACAAAAAACAGAACTGGCCGTTCTCTAACGACGCCAAGCACGCCTCCGCCGCGGCGCGAGTCGGATTGGCCACCCGAGAGTAGCCGTATCCATCGGTCTGCTCGATCGATTTTCGCTTAAAAGTCGACGACACGTGTATCGGCTGCACGATGGCGCCGGTCGCTGGATCAGGATCCTGCCCAACCCGGATCGCCTTGGTTTCAAATCGCAATGGGCCCTCCAACATTTACCAGTTTGCAATTATACCGCCGGTCTTTACCCTTGCCATCTCGCCCGCCGACGCCAATAATCAAGAAGAATCCCATAGGAGACGCCCTATCCATGATCACTGCGCTGGTAGTTGACGATGAACCGATGTTGACCGACCTGGTCAAGAGCGTCCTAGAAGACGCCGGTTGCACGGTGCACTGCGCGGCCAACGGCGTCGAGGCGCTCCAAATAATGGCTCAAGGCCCGGTGGACATTCTGTTGACCGACGTTCACATGCCGCAGATGAGCGGATTTGAGCTCATCAACCGCGTCCGAAGCCAGCATCCCAATGTCGTCATCGTTGTTATGGACAGTTACCCGGATAGTTTTACCGATTCGTTCTCAATGGAGGGCGTGCGCCAGATCGTCTCAAAACCGTTCGAACTGGAGACGATCCGTCAAGTCGTACTAGAAATGCCGCAAGGAAGCTGGCAGAAAGCCGCTTAAGGAGGACGCTATGCGATACGTCGCTTGCTTCATCTTTGCTCTCGCCTGTCTTGTCGCCTACTCTCAAAGAACCAGCCACGGCGCCGAACTTCTCTTTGCCGACCCCAAGCAAGAGAGTTCCACAGCCACCCGAACCAGCCGCAAGATCAACGAATCCTTCACGACCGTCCGAATTATCTCTCGACAAGAGATTCGTCTGAGCGGCGCGCTGACCGCTCAAGAAGCGATTGAGCGAACGATCCCAGACATTGAGGGAATCGAAGGCGCCGTTTCTCGCTACGTCTCCAGCCGTGGCGCCAACGCAGCGGTCGAGTTCAACGAGCGAACCCTGATGCTCCTGGACGGCTGCCCGCTCAACTCGGCCTCGATCGGACATGTGATGCTAGCGGGCATCCCCATCCATCACATCGATCGCATAGAAGTTGCGTTTGGTCCAGGCTCTGCCGTTTATGGCCCCAATGCTTTCGCCGGCGTTATCAACATTGTAACCCGTACGCCCGAACAAATCGAGCGCGAGGCTTCGGGCGGATTTGCATCGCGGGACGGCGCCACCGCGCACTTGAGCATGCTGATGCCGTTCGCCAACGGCAGCTTGATGGCCGGCGGGTCGTTCTTCCGCGATCCGGGCAGCAACCGAGTTCTGAACAACGACACCAAAAGCAACGATTTTCACTTCGTCGCCCGATCGAAACACGGCAACAGCAACTGGACCGGACGGTACCAATACTTTAATATCGACCGCGGCAGCATCGGCACCGGCGCGGTCTTCGCTACGCCTAACGACCGTATGAGCCAGGTCATCCATGCCGTTCAATTGGGGCACGAAGCGCCCATGGGCGGTTGGACCGCTTCCACGCGCTTTCAAGGGTTGGTGTCCGATCTCGATCTGCTGCGCGAGCTTCCTCCCGGAAGCAACGTCTCGTTCTTAAGCCGAACGCACAGCTTCATCGGCGTTCTGGAACAGCTCTTTCAACGAAACACCCAGAATGCCCACATCACAGCCGGAATCGAAGGCCGTCTAATGAGAGCGTCTGGCGGAGTCTTGCCGGACCGAACCAATACGAACGTTGCCGCGTTCATCCAGTCAGAGTATCGATGGGGCTCGCTTCAGCCCGTATTGGGCGTGCGATTCGACTCCCACTCGATCTATGGCGGCGAATGGAGCCCGCGGGCCGGACTTGTTTTCAACGCTGGCCAAGGCACGTTCTTCCGATCCTCTTATGGCCGCTCGTTCAGAGCTCCCAACGCGAGCGAACTCTATAACCAGGGCTTCCCGATCTATACCATGCACCCGCAGTTCGGCCTGATCCAGCTCAACGTCTTTGGAAACATCGACCTAAGGCCAGAAATCATGGATGCGTTCGAGATCGGTTTCAATCACCAATCCAAGGACGGCTGGCACATCGATGTCGCGGCTTTTCAAAACGAAATGCGCGACCTGATCGATCTCACCGTGCGCTTCGACCCGAACAATCCCGACCCGACCAACTTCACCTATAGCAACCTCGGAAGGGTTCGAGTTCAGGGCGCTGCTGCGACGGTCTCCCGCTATATCGGATCGGGCATTGACGCAAGTTTGGGCTGGTCCAGAGCGATCGTTAAAGACATCGGGAATAACAGCGGCTACGGCAATTCCTCGCCCGATAGGGCCATCGCGCGCATCGCTTATCGAGGCGCCGGTCCGATCCATGGCCAGTTCACAGCCATCTTTCCGAGCGTCGCCGTCGGATCGGGAACTATCAGCGGTGTAGTTGCCCACCTCAACCTCGTCTGTAAAGTCGATCGACAGCACGAACTGAATTTCCGAATCGACAACCTGTTCAACACGGCGAACATGATCGGCCCAGGCGTTTCAGGCGGCAGCCGGTCGCTCATGCTTCGGTTGGTGAGCCACTGGTGATCGATACGTCCATGCATCGCATTGCGACTGTCATCTTGCTCTTGGGCGCGGCGGCGGGCTTCGGCCTGCGGTCCGCGCCCAAGAGCATCGTACAAGCCCTGATTCTAAAAAGCGGCGACGATGAAATCTACTCCATCGCCGAAAAGGCGCTCTCGCGCCGCCTGGCCGAACTGGGCTTTCGCGACAAGGTAAACGTTCGCTTGATCGGCTACACGCTCCAGCGCAACAACAACGATGCCGCTGCGATCAATCGCGCAAAGCCTGATGTTGTGCTGGCTATGGGCACCGATGCCGCGCTTGCGGCCAAGAACGCAGAAACGACCGCTCCGATGGTTTTCGCAATGGTGCTCGACCCCGTGGCTCTTGGCCTGGTCGAATCGATCGAGAAGCCCAATAGAAACGCGACCGGCGTCTCCCTGCAGGCGCCGCCCTTTAGACAGTTCCAGCTCCTTAGGGACATTCTGCCAGAAGCCAAAAAAATCGGAGCCCTCTACAACCCTAACGACGCCACGTCCGCTCGTCTCATCGAAGCCGGTCGCCAGGACGCCGCAAAGCTAGGCTTCGAGCTAGTCTCTGCGACCGCCGAATCCAATGTCCAAGAGAGCTTATCCAAGTTGGGCGAGGTCGATGCTTTTTGGCTGATTCCAGACGTTACGGTCGCCGCCCCGACGCCCTATGCGGCAATCTTGGCCTGGTGCGACAAGATCAAAGCGCCGATTCTAGCGTTTGCCGAGACGTTTGTCAGACGAGGAAGCCTCTGCGCCATCGGCGTCCAGTTCGAAGACCAAGGCGCGCTCGCGGCCAAACAGTTGGCGCGCGTTCTTTCGGGCGAATCGCCTGCCGAACTGCCCGTGCTCAGACCGGAGAGGTTTCACGTCAGTTTTAACCTCAAGTCCGCTAAATCGCTCGGCGTCGCCATCCCCTCTTCCCTGCTCGATTTGGCCGATGAGGTCATAAAATGAAACTTCGCGGCCGATTGGTCGTTCGGCTGATCGCGCTGTACGGTCTCATGGCCATTCTGCCGTGCCTGATCGGCCTGGGTCTGCTCACTTACTATCTGCGCGAGCGCGTCCTCTCTGCCAATTTCAGCCTAAGGCAAGAGACCCTCCGATCGATAAAAGAGGGCAACAAGAAAGCGCTCCAGTCGTCCTCCAGCGCGGCATCGTCGCTAGTCGGCGGTCTCTCCTCAAGGCAGCGCGCGATCATCTCGCAAAACCTCGAGTCATTTCGCAAGCGGCAACAGCAGGATCTTGACGCTCAGCTGAGCAAGATCGCCACGTCGTTGGGCCAGCAATCGGTGCGAACGGGACAACAGACGGCAGAGATCGTCCGTAAGAGCCATCAAGACGCAGTGGACAAGAGCCTCGCTCTTTACCAAAAGGCCAGTCAAACCGTCTCTAACGAGGCGGCCTCGATCGCGAGAACGAGCGTCAGCGCCTTGGTAGGCGAACGCTTCGCAGACGCAGCCAAGTCCATGACCGACCAGTGCGACCTGCTACAGCGAAACTATCTGGCGATGCTCGCTCTGGTCTCGAAGCAGCACGCGGTTATCAAAGCCGATCCGCTCGAAAGTCGATGGATTCTCGAAAACCTGCGAAACCGAGAACCCCTCTTCCGCGCTCTCGCGCTCGTCGGGCCAGACTGGCAGCCGATCGCCAAAGCCGCCGAAGATTCCGATTGGATCGACAAGGCGATCGAGAGCGCCAAACCCCTTGCAAACGAGATTGGCCAAGCGGAAATCTCGTCCGAAGTGGTCCGAATCGAAGGACAAGCCTATCCGTGGCTGCCCGCGCTCGCGCCCGTCAAGTCCCAAGGCGAACTCGTCGGTTATGTCGCCGCGCTTATCGACATCGAGAATATTGTGAACTCGGTCGTAGAGTTCCGATCCGGCTCGACGGGCTCAGCGCTGCTATTTGACAACCATGGCAACCTCCTGGCAGGGTCTCGCCATGCCTCCGACAGTTCGTTATCGATCGATGTCTGGAAACGCTTGTCCAGCACGCTCGAATCCAGCTCGCGCTACTATGAGGAAATAGAGCTGAACGATGACAACAAGTGGCTCGTCTCGGGAGCCAAGATTCCGGGAGTAGAATGGACGCTGGTCAAACTCCAGCGCAGCGACGAAGCGTTCAAAGCGGTCTCGCAACTGACCGATAAGATCGCCGCGCACTCCTCTAGCGCCACGGCCTCGATGAAGACCGCAATTCTGTCCGAATCCCGCAAGGCCGCCAATAGCGTTGTTTCTGCGACCAATCGCAACGCGACCGCAGTGTCCAGCGCGCTCGACCGACTCTCCAAGCAAGCCATCAGAGAAGCGGCCATCGCAGCCAACGTCATCGCCGACCGTCAGATGGCTCAGACTTCTGGCCAAATTTCAAAGATTGGGCAAGCAGCCAGCGCGCAAATTGCAAAGGAACTGGCCGTCGCTCAGGCAGCATCCGAATCCGATCTTGAGCGCTCTTTCGGCGCGACCACCGAAAAGAGCCTCGACTCCCTGACCGAACGAACTCGCTCCACCATCGGCCTCGTGCTTCTCATCGTCGCCCTGCTGGGTACGATCGGCTCCCTAATCATAGCAAAAACCGTCGTCGCGCCTATCCGTAGCCTCCAAGTAGCCCTCAAAAAGATCGAACAAGGCGACCTTTCTGCCCGCATCAGCGTCAGTGCTAACGACGAGATCGGAGCGCTCTCAACGCGGTTCAACGAGATGGCCGAAACGCTCGACAAGAGCCAAAGAGAACTGACCACTGCACAGTCGCACCTGGTCCAGTCGGCAAAACTGGCCTCGCTCGGAACCTTGGCCTCCGGCGTCGCACACGAACTCAACCAGCCCCTCGCCATTATCCGCGCTATCGCCCAACAACACGCCAGCGCCGCGCCAGACCCCGATGCGCTGCACCAAGACCTTAAGATGATCGAAACCCAAACCGGTCGGATGATGAAGATCATCTCCCACCTGCGCACCTTTGCCCGAAAATCAGGCGATGAGTTCGATCCAGTCTCCGTCAACGAGGTTTTTCAGAACGCGCTCGTGCTGCTGCGAGAACAGTTCAATTCTCGAGGCATCCGCATCGTCGAAGCGTATTGCGACGACGCCCCGCCGATAATGGGCGACGCAAACTCGCTAGAACAAATCGCGATCAACCTGCTCACCAACGCCCGCGACGCCGTCGAGAATGAGGCCGACGCAGTCATCAAGATTATTACTAGCGTCGAGGACGGCTTCGTTCTGGCTGTGGTCGAGGACAATGGGCCGGGCGTCCCGGACGACGTCGTGCCGCAGCTCTTTGACCCATTCTTCACCACCAAAGACCCGGGCAAAGGCACCGGTCTCGGCCTGCCCATCTCGGCCGAAATCGCACAGAAGCACAAGGGAACGCTCACTTACGAGCCTGCATCAGGACAAGGCGCAAAATTCGCGCTGCGCCTACCTATAATTGAATCTCGGGCCGATGCGGCCTGAACAGCAGGGAGGACGACAATGGACGCGACCATCAGCAAGGTACTGGTAGTAGACGACGAAGAAGGCCTTCGCTATGTGCTGCAACGACAACTGAAGTCAGCCGGCTTCGATGTCGATACCGCGAGCGATGGACAGGAAGCCGTCGAAAAGATGCGCGAGACCCATTACCATGTCGTCGTTAGCGATATGAAAATGCCCAGGCTGGACGGCATGGGCGTCCTGGCCGCCGCAAAAGAAATCTCGCCCGAAACAGACGTCATCATCCTTACCGGACACGGCTCGCTCGAAAACGCAGTCGCGGCCTTTAAAGCCGGCAATCTCTTCGAATACTTGCTAAAACCGCTGGACGACATCGCCGTCCTTTCGACCCTCGTCTCCCGCGCTATCGAACAGCAACAGCTCCGAGCCAAGAACCAGCAGCTCTACGACGAACTCCAGCAAGCCTACATCGACCTCAAATCCAAGTCCGAACAACTCATCCAAGTCGAAAAAATGTCGGCCATCGGACAACTGGCCGCAGGCGTAGCGCACGAGCTGAACAATCCCATGACCGCCGTATTGGGCTTCACCGAGTTCCTGCACGAAAAATTGGTGAACAAAGACCTGTCGGAACTGACAGAGCAAGAAACCGAACGCATTCGCTCGGCCATGAAAAACATCGTCATGGGCGCCCACCGCTGCCGAGACATCGTCCAAAGCCTGTTGCGCTTCTCGCGTTCGACCCAAAAAGGCTGCTTCTCCGAGGTCGATCTGAAAACCGTGTTGAAAGACACCTTCGTCTTCACCGAGCACATGCTCCTTCGTCATGGCATCTCGCTCGTCAGCGAATTCGACGAGTCCGACATCCAGATTCAAGGCAACTCTGGACGATTGCAGCAAGTCTTCACCAACCTCATTCTGAACGCGCAACAGGCCACGCCCGACGGCGGACAAGTAACCGTGCGATGCCGCCGCACCGACGCCACAGCGGTCATAGAGGTGAGCGACTCGGGCTGTGGCATCCCGCCCGACAAGATCGACCGCATTTTCGAACCCTTCTACACCACTAAGGACGAAGGCCAAGGCACCGGGCTCGGACTCTCGATCGCCAAACAGATCGTCGAGGAGCACGGCGGCACAATCTCAGCCACCAGCCCCCCCGGCCAAGGCGCGACCTTCGCCGTATCCCTGCCCTGCGCAGCTCCTGAAGCGGCTATGCGCTTGAGCGAAAGCAGCGCCGCATAAGCGCCGCCGGCTCGGGAGGGCGCTCGCTCTCCCGAAAGGCTCTTTGGGGGCCAACACCACCGGGAGGGCGAGCGTCCCCGCGAGCCAAAGCCCCTCTCCCCAGGTATAATCCTGCCGTCCCTGCGGCGCGCGTGATGCCTAAGGTGGTTCGAACCGACGCTTTTAACGAGCCGGAGCCCAACGGTATGCGATAGTGGCAGCCCCTAGTGGGAATCGCGAGGCGCAGCCTAAGGCTCCAACCATGAATATGGGGTTCGCGACCCCGGCGGCACACGGCGTTGCGGGGACTATGCCCGCGAAGCCCCAATTCCCGCGCTAATCGCCATCGGTGATGGCATCCGACTCCGAATCCACTCCTCGCACAGCCGAATCGGGTACAGCATCCGATCGAACCGAGCGTCCGGATGGCTGGTCGGCCTCGTCTCGTTCAGCAGCCATGCCGATATCTCGTCCGCCAATCCGTCCTCATATCGGGGAGCCTCCACGCGAATCAAGCCATAAAGAGGCGAGGCGTCCGCCGGTTCGTGCAACCGCAAATACCACGTAAAAACCGCTCCGCCAATGCTAAAAACGCTGGTGCGCTGCCCGCGCTTCAGCCCAAACACCTTTGCCTGATCAGCGCCTTCGAAAAACTGCGCCCGGTGCGATTTCGCGATGCCGATTACGCGCGAATCGGCCTGGAATTGAACCTGCTCCCTCAATGCGCCATCGATCGCTAGCCAACCGTCGTGCCCCCGCTCCAACCATCGGTGCGCCAAGGCTCTCTCCAAGCGCTCCCGCTGGTTCGATATCGCCGTTTGAGCGCAACGAGCCAGATCGCCCCACGCCGCCGCCGTCGCTCCCGTGTCCCTAACATCGATTCCGACCGACCGCATCTCATCCAAAGGCGTCAGCTCGAGAGGAGCATAGAGCGCCTCGTCATAATCAAAGTAACCGTCGCAAGGCCCCGCCTCCCTGCCCTGCCGCTCTAGGATGATCGCCCCGACAAAACCATACACGATGGGAGCCGAAACCTCCCCCTTCCTATAAGCGACTGTGCGCTGGCGCTGCGTCCCGTCCAAAAAGTAGCGCAACCCAGAGCCAGAACGACTGGGCACATCGCGCTGAACGAGCGCAGAATCCTCGACTATTTTCGCCCTCAAGTCGATAACGGTCTCATCGCTCTCGACAGGCCGCTCGATGTCTGTAACATGCCGCGCCGCCGCATAGCCCGGCGGCGACTGGCGCAAAAACCGACCCAGAGCGCTAATAACTTCACTCATCCAAAAGCGCCCGCACCTCTTTAACAAGTTTGGCCGCGGTGAACGGCTTGGTCAAAAATGCAGCGCCTGGTCCGGCGCGTTCGGTCTCCAACTCTGGCTGATCCAAATACCCCGATATCAACAGCCGCTTTAATCCTGGACGTTCCTTTAGCATCTCGGCAGCCAACTCGCCTCCGCTTATTCCTGGCATGACGACATCGCTGATCAGCAGGTCGATGGTTCCCTCGTGCGTCCGATGAATCTCTAGCGCCCGAGTGCCGTTCTCCGCTTCCAAAACATGATAGCCTTGGGTCTTCAACGCCCTAGCGGCAATATCGCGCACCATTGGCTCGTCCTCTACCAGCAAGATCGTCTCAGCACCAATGCCTGCCCCGCCCTCGACCGCTTCGGGGCTCTTGGCAAGCGGTTGCTTCTCCAACGGCAAATAGACACTGAACGTCGTGCCCGAGCCTTTCTCGCTCTGAATCTCGATCCGCCCCTTGCAACGCTGAACAATGCCGTAAACCGTGGGAAGCCCCATGCCCGTGCGAGATGACGATTCCTTGGTCGTGTAAAAAGGCTCGAACAGTCGCTGCATCGCTTCAGGCTCGATCCCTACGCCGGTGTCTTTAACCGTAAGCACAACGAACTGACCCTTTGGCGCCCGTTCCACAGATATGGTCAATACGCCGCCGTTCGGCATGGCGTCCGAGGCGTTGATAGCCAAATTGAGAATGAGCTGATGAAGCTGCCCAGGCTCGGCCTTGACGATCTTCTGCCTCTTGGGAAGATTTATTCTCAACTCAATGTTATCGCTGATCAGCCTTCGGATGATGTCCGAAATGTCTTCCACAACACGACCAAGGTCGTGATAGCCGATCGCCCCTTCTTGACGCCGCGCAAACGCCCACAATTGAGCCGTGATCTCGGCGGCTCGCTGGCTGGCGTTTCTGATCTTGTCAAGCCAAACGACGGTCCGGTCGTCCGGCGGCGCCTCGGCCTTGGCGACGTCCACATATCCAAGAATCGCTGTCAAGATATTGTTGAAGTCGTGCGCGATGCCGCCCGCCAATCGCCCGATCCCCTCTAACTTTTGCGCGCGCGTCAACTGCTCCTGGGTCGCCCGCTCTTCGGTCAGGTCGTCCAGCGTTCCCACAAAACCCTGAATCTCGCCCGCCTCGCCCCAAACAATGGCGGAGTGGGCCGACAAAGTTCGAATCTCGCCGTCGAGCCGAACGGCGCGAAACTCTGTGGACAGTTCCGCGTTCTCTTCGCCCATCGACTGCCATTCCGCTCGCATCCTCTCAATGTCGTTTGAATGGACGACCTTCATCCAGCCTAGGCCAAGACACTCCTCCGGAGCAAGGCCCAAAATCTTCGAAAAGCGGTTGTTGGCATAGAGGCAATGCCCGCGCCTATCCTGAAGAAAAATCCCTAAAGGCGCCGATTCGCTGAGAGTCCGAAACCGTGCCTCGCTCTCCGCCAATGTGTCCAATGCGGCTCGCTTGGCCGTAATGTCTTCGATCACCGCGACGATCGAGGACGGGGCGCCCGATGCGTCCGTCAATAGCGAGGCCGAGATATCGGCCCAAATCGTCCGGCCGTCCTTCCGAACGCAACGACGCTCCCGCTGCTGAACGTCGACCCCCGTCCGTACAAAGCTGACAAAGTTCTCAAGGTGAAGAGGACGCTCTTCCGGATGGACCAGATCGAACACCTTTAGACCGATCGCTTCCTCCTGGTCGTACCCAAACGTCCGACAAATCGCGGAGTTGGCCTCCAACACCGTGCCGTCAAGGTCCACCAGCGCCATCCCCACAGCCGCATTCTGAAATAGCCGCCGAAACCGCTCTTCGCTATCGCGAAGACGGCCCTCGGTCCGCTTGAGAGCCAGCAGAGTCGCAATCGAGAGCGCGTACTGCTCCAGCAACTCCAGATCGTTCGACGCAATGGGCCGCTTCGAAAGCAGATTGTCTATGCAGAGCACGCCAACGACCGTCTCCCCGTCCCACAAAGCCGCCTGCGCGTGTTCGCCAACGCCCACAACATGGCCCTTGTGGTCACGAAGCTCGTAATCGGCCAAATGAACGACGCTTTGGCGATACTCTAAAATCGGCTTAATGAAGCTCTCTCGATTGGCGCGAACGATCAAGCCCGACTCGTCTCTCACTACTCCGGCCTCGTCAATCCCGAAGGTGCCAAGCAACAACCCGGGTTCGCGCCCATGAAGCCAAATGCTGATGCGATCGAAGCCGAGTTTGCCTCGACCCAACTCGACCGCCGCCCGGCAAAGGTCGGAAGGAGATGCGCTCTTCGACAGAAGGCGCGCGACTTCGGCCAGGGCTCTCATCGAGACCTGCGATCGAGGATCGGCCTCCCCGTTGGGCAGCGTCACGGCTGCGCGGATATAATCTTTCCGCATTCCAACTAAACTATTCGCCCCAAACGCCTGCGACTCCTACCAATCGGCTAAAGCTTGGCGATCTCGTCGTTCCACATAGCCGCCAACTTCGCTGCCTGCGCATCGTAAGCCGCCTTGTCCGCCCAGGTCGACCGAGGATCCAACGCCTCGTCCGGTACGCCCGGACAATGCGCCGGGCAGTGCAGCCCGAACACCGGATCCGTCCGATACTCGACCTCGCTTAGCTTGCCTTCCAGCACGGCCGTAATCATCGCTCGAGTATAGGCAATGTTGATTCGCTTGCCGATGCCGTACGGACCGCCCTGCCATCCCGTATTGATCAGCCACACCTGCGAGCGATGCGTGTCCAACTTCTCTCCCAACAACTGCGCGTATCGCTTGGGAGGCAACGGCAAAAACGGAGCGCCAAAGCACGAGCTGAACGTCGCGGTCGGCTCCGTAACGCCCGTCTCGGTGCCCGCAACCTTGGCCGTGTAGCCCAACAAAAACTGCGTCATCGCTTGCTCCGTCGTCAGGCGACTGATAGGCGGCAAAGCGCCGAACGCATCGCACGTCAAAAAGAATACGTTCTTGGGATGACCCCCAATGCTCGGCTCGACCGCGCCGTTGACAAAGTGAAGCGGATAGGCCGCGCGCGTGTTCTCCGTGATCGATTGGTCGTCAAAATCAAGCGCCCGGGTATCGGCATCCGCTACGACGTTCTCTAAGACCGTGCCAAACCGAATCGCCCCATAAATGTCCGGCTCGCTCTCCTGGCGCAGACGGATGCACTTGGCATAGCAGCCGCCCTCAAAGTTAAAAATGCCATGCTCGCTCCAACCGTGCTCGTCGTCCCCGATCAAACGGCGAGCAGGATCGGCAGAAAGCGACGTCTTGCCCGTGCCGCTCAACCCAAAAAAGAGCGCCGTATCCCCATTCTCTCCAATATTGGCCGAACAGTGCATCGGAGCCAGACCCTTCTGAGGCAACAGATAGTTCATGATCGTAAAAACCGACTTCTTCATCTCGCCCGCATATTGCGTGCCGCCGATCAGTACGATCCGACGCTCAAAGTTCACCAGCACAAACGTCTCGGTGCGCGTGCCGTCCCGCTCTGGATCCGCCTTAAAATCGGGCGCCGAAAGCACCAGAAAATCCGGCTTGTGCCGCGCCAGCCGATCCCCGTCCAATCGCAGAAACAACTGACGGGCGAACAGATTGTGCCAGGCGTATTGATTGACCACGCGAACGGGCAACTGATGATCCAAATCGGCCCCCGCCGCACAATCCTGCACATAAAGCGGCTTATCCGACAGAAACTCGCAGACCCGGTCGTACAATCGATCAAACTTGTCAGGCTCAATCGCCTGATTGACCGCGCCCCACCAAATCTGATCTTCCGATTCGGGCGACCGAACCACAAACTTATCCTTGGGAGACCGACCCGTATGCCGCCCGGTGCGAACAACCAGCGCCCCGTTGTCGGCCAAGAAACCCTCGTTGCGCTGAAGGGCGTGTTCCGTAAGGACGGGGGCTGTCAGATTCCAATAGACTGTGGCCGAGGTTCTTATTCCGTGGGTATCGAGACCGTGTTGACTGATATGATTGCCGACTTGGCTCATAGGGGCTCCTCCGTGGGCGATTGGCGCTGGGCATGCTCGCGTCCTGCGCCTGCTAAGAAGCCTTGACCATCGAAGGAGCGAGCCACGGGGCGCCTTTGCCGCCGCGACGCATTGCTTTTGGCCAATATGATACCTTGCGCTCAAGTGCCGCTTGCTCTAGTGCCGCTTGCTCTAGTGCCGCATGCTCTAGTGCCGCTTGCCCTAGTGCCGCTTGCCCTAGTGCCGCTTGCCCTAGTGCCGCTTGCCCTAGTGCCGCTTGCCCTAGTGCCGCTTGCCCTAGTGCCGCTTGCTCTAGTGCCGCTTGCCCTAGTGCCGCTTGCCCTAGTGCCGCTTGCTCTAGTGCCG